>JAYYHM010000329.1:0-4685 GCA_036148415.1 Planctomycetota bacterium | reverse complement strand
ACTTCTTCAATCAACGCATGCGAAGTCATCCTGACCCTTGGATGTATAACGTTTCTCAACCTCTTCACCGACACCGTGGTCGCGTTTTCGGAATCGTTGGAATGGGCAGGATTGGGACAGCAACTGCCCGACGTGCCTTGGCAATGGGAATGGATGTCCGATTCTATGATCCGTTCAAGCCCGACGGTTACGACAAAGCCAACGGTATTAGACGCGTCGAGAGTCTAGAAGAACTCATGAAAGAATCTTTCATTCTCAGTTTACATTGTCCACTCAACGAGGAATCGAAGCATTTGATCAACGCAGAAACACTGCAGTGGATGCCAAAAGGCAGTTATCTGGTCAATACCTCTCGCGGCGAGGTCGTCGAAACAGCTGCGATTCCAGATGCAATCGCCAGCGGACGTCTCGCCGGCGCAGCCATCGATGTCTTAGCTGAAGAGCCACCATCAGCCGAAAATCCTCTTCTGGTCGCATGGCGAGACAAGACTCACCCTGCCTACGAAAGATTATTAATCAATCCGCATTCCGCTTTTTACTGCGAAGAGGGCCTTCAAGACATGCGTCGCAAAGGAGCCGAAGCCTGCAGACGTGCTCTGACGGGAGAAAGGCTTCGGAATGTGATCAATTAGCCGATAGCTGAAATGCATCATCTTGTCAGCATCCTATCTTGCCCGAACGGTCTCGGTAATTTCATCGTTGGGACTCGAATCGCGTTCGAGTGAAACGACTGGCACGCTAAACTTCCGAACGACCCACCAAAGCCCCAATGTGACCAGCAAAATCGACACCAATGCGAAGGCGCCTTCCCAAAGGAGTGCAGAACGCATACCTGATACAGGGGAAACGACTTTCTGAAGACGATACTGCACGAGAACGAGTAGATCGGTTGTTTCTGGAGATTCTTGCTTCCCCGCTGCAAGGGCGAGATCCTGCGAATCCAACTCGAGATCGGGAACATGCTGGCTCTGAGTATCAACGACTTGTTGCTCCCCAGTGAGAGCTCTTGATCGCTTGGGGAGTGAAACGGGCTGCATCGCCGCTATCCATTGCCCATCGTAAGCGTCACCTCCATCGGCATTGGATAATGGATCAAGATAGTCAACATCGCGTCCATCGAATAATCTGGCCATCAGGTCAGGTGGAATCTGATACCGCTCGCCAGTCATATCCGCCCCATTTCTTCTCCGGGTTTCGATCATCGGGTGCTGAAGAATGGTTCCCAGCGTTGGACCTGATCTTGCTTCGACCAATACAGCAACTTGGTTGGTTCCATAGCGACTTTGCAGTAAATCGAAGTCTCCCAAATTGACCGTGATTACAAACATAGCATCGGGCTCCGTTGTCTCCGCAGTAAGGAAAATGGGTGTGCTCACCGCTACTTTCCATAACTGGGTTGCCGTACTGGAGAAAGCCGCTGACATGCGAGTATCCTTCACTGCGGAAACGGATCCTATTTCTGTAGTTTCTTTGGGCAGGTCTCTCCGACCGCCGTGGAAATAGGTGCGGTAACAGTAATTGCGACCACTACTGTCCTGACTATCTTGCACCGGCGAATCGTAAGCGATCGCCATGATGGTGCCTTTACTGTCGGTAACAAACATTGATGCGAGTTGCCGGCCCTCACTCAATTGATATCCTTTCAGTCTGGAATCCAGAAAGGACTTTAAATCGCGGCGCACTCTTGATGTCAATAATCGATTTCGAGGCTCAGTTTCACCATGACTAGCCGAAGCCGAACCCATCGAATTAATCGCCTCCAAAGCAGACACTAATTCGACGTCACCCCTACAACGGTTCAAGATCTCCTTTAGATCCTCATTCGTTGCTTCTTCTTCGGTGACACGGTAGTAACGGTCAATTTCGCTCTCGAGAGTTTTCGCGGCGAAAGCTGCTGCCAGCTCATTACTTCCGAATGCCTCTTGCCGCAGTGCTGACACCGTGCTCTTGCTTGCCTGCCGCACCGTCCGTGCTGCAAAGACACTTGTAGCAATCAAAATCAAGAGAGGCCCCACGATGCCGAGTAACATTAGAGGACGTTTAGTCCGGAATGCTTCACGTCGACCAAGCTCTTGGAGGATCTGCTGAACATTGGCGAATCGATCTTCGGGATTTGGCGCGAGGCATCTTGCGACGATGCGAGCAAGAGGCCGATCCACCCCATCTCGTTCCGAAAGGAGGTGAGGAGCTCCCCGCCGCGTGATCATTTGTCGATAAGAGGTTAAGCGTTCCTCGAGCGAGTTCGCTGTATCCAGCTCCTCAAGCGTACCCGGATCGCGATGCGGAGGACGCCCAGTCAGTAAGCGATAGAAAATCGCTCCGACAGCGTAAACGTCCCAGCTCGCATCCGGTGCTGCATTCAGATTCGCCTGCTCCGGCGCCATGTAAAAAAGAGTACCCAAGGCGGGTGTCTGATCACCGGTGAGTCGACTCTGTCCAAAATCAGCCAGACGAGGCTCGTTATCATCATCTAAAAGCAAATTAGCTGGCTTCAAATCACAATGCAAAACACCCTTGGCGTGACATCGATTCAAGCCCAAACAAATCTTTCTGAAAAACGCTACAGCTTCTTCAACAGGTAAACGACCATGAGTGTCTAAATAGTCTTGAAGAGAACCCCCCGTGATCAACTCCATCACATAGTAGGGTGGCTCAGCATCCCAACCCACCTCGAGTACCTGAACCACGTATCGATCAGCAGAAAGTTGAACAAGATTTTTCACCTCACGACTCAGCAGTGACCAGTTCACACCACCGCGATGAAGGTAGAACTTGACCGCCACGTCCCGACCGGTGTTCATGTCTCGCCCCACCCACACCTGCCCAAAAGCGCCTGCTCCCAAAAACCGAGTCAAGCGATAACCGGGAACGTTGGAAGGTGGAGTGGTGGATTGCGTTGACATCTGTTGACTATATGCCATGGCATCATCTGCCTGCCGCTCAGTATCTGAACGGTAGCTTTGGCGCTCAGCGGATGAGGCGTTAATCCCGGCGTTTCCAGCGCTCACTGCATCAAGCGATATATCGCCCTCAGTGGGTATCAGAACCGCGGCTGCCTCAGTATCTCCGACATCGGATGCCTTGTCAGAAGAAGCAGCTTGAGCCTCAGCTTCCACGGGAGCAACTCCATCCCCAGAGAGATCTCCAACGAGATCACCAGCCAGCTGATCGTCGTGATTTGGATTTTCATCAGATGGGGGTTGCTTGGAATCCATTTATGACAGCCCATCGTTTAGTGTCGAGGTTTTTATATCAGGGTTTTCGTATCGAGTAGAGCGGCTTGACTGTCGGCTACTTCTGAAGAGCAACATGGATCAATCGATTCACTCTTTCCTCTGCGCTCTATACAACTGTCGGAATACGTCTGTCGGAATGCGACCACTTGGAGCAAAAACTGAATACCGCCCTAATCCTAATATGTTCTATCTGGATGATGTTTTACACATCCCAATTCAAATGAATTCATTCAGTTGCAAATGCTTACCACAGATACCATCTAATTTCCCAAAATCTTTCAATCCCTATCTCGGTTTCTCTATCTACTTGAAGCTCTAGTTTAAGAAATGCATTAGCGCCGGGCACGACAGAGGATTACAATGGCGATCCCTAAAACTACCAAACCTGTGTGATCTCATGACCCAGCTCAACCGCTTGATTTTGACGAATTTGCAATTTACGAAAATCTCTGCCGCTATCTTACTCCAGTTAATTTTGGTGAGCTCAATGCTATCACCATCTCGGAATGAAGCTCAGGCATTTGCAGGGGAAACCGTTGATTCTGAAGCGGACTCAAGCGAAAGCGAATTTCGATGCAATCAAGGAGAAAACAACAACACGAACGACGACAACCAGCTCAAAGTCACAGGGGAGAAGCTCCCTCTTGCATCTGAAGAAGCAAATCAAGCCACCGCAGACCCATTGGATGGTCGTGATGGCAGAGAATTACTTCTTCGTAGATTTCGCCCAAAATCTCAGCTCAAAGTTACCCGACAGCTGATCGAATCTGCGAGATATCCGGTTGTCGATGTGCATACCCATTTCCGATACAAACTTCGCCAGAGCGAACAAGCGCTTGATGATTTTGTAAAGGTCATGGACCGCAACCACATTGCTGTCTGCTGTTCTCTCGATGGAAGACTCGGCAGTGAATTTGACGAGCACATGAAGTTTCTGTGGAAAAACCACAAAGATCGCTTCGTCATTTACGTCAATGTGGATTGGAGAGGAGACGGAGATCCGGACCAACCGGCAACATGGGCATGTCATCAACCTGGATTTGCGAACAGAACAGCCGAACAAATACGTCAAGCAGTTGGACAAGGCGCTAGCGGGCTCAAAGTTTTCAAACAGTTTGGACTAGGTTACAGGAATCCAGATGGAAGTCTGATTCGAATTGATGACCAGCGGTTTGATCCCATCTGGGAAATTTGTGGTCGTTTGAACATACCCGTGATTATTCACACCGCGGACCCCGCAGCATTCTTTGAGCCAATTGATGAAACCAACGAACGCTGGGAAGAGTTGAGCCGACACCCGGACTGGAGCTTTCATGGTCCAGACTTTCCCTCCCGGAAGGAGCTACACCAAGCAAGAAACCGTGTCATTGAAAGGCATCCCAATACCCAGTTCATCGGAGCTCATTTAGCAAACCAAGCGGAAGACTTATCCGAAGTGAGTCAGTGGCT
>JAYYHM010000328.1:0-4136 GCA_036148415.1 Planctomycetota bacterium | reverse complement strand
ACTTCAGGTAATTGCGATTCGAGCTTGCCAAGGCATCCACACGCCCACCGAAGTTAGTGTTATCTGTTAAGAAAGCAAAGGACTGCGCCTCCGCAACATTCTTACCCAGATCCCAGTGTTGGTATTCGTATCCGACTCGGGCCACCAACTGAGAACGGGTGAAGAGAGGTCGCGTGTACTCTAGACCCACCTGAAATCCAAGAGTGAAAATGGATGAGTCACTGTCATCAAAGATTACCGATTTATCGCGAGAGCGGGCCGTCGAAGCACCTCCATCGCCGCCATCGTAATTGACCGTGGCTTCCGTAACCGTTCCAGCACTTTCATCAGCCCACAACCATGCGATGCGACCGTTCCAGTATAGGTTCCAAGGGAAGCATGGGTGTGCTGTTCTCCAAGAACCACAATCACCACAACAAGTCTCAAGACCACAGGATTCACAATCCATCTCAGGTAATAGTTCGCCCGCATTCTTCCCAAACCCGATTCGCAGATTTTTTCTACCCGAGAGGCCTAAGGTCGGGCCTGCCCCGCGTAAATGACGAGTCGCCCTGGCCAGTCCGGATAATTCAAGACTATCATGCAGCTCATCTACGACAGCCGCTGACTCCCGACCGTCATACTCTGCGTAGCGTCCGCCAAAACTGCTTTCCAGTTGGCAACCGAATAATGTGTGTTGTTGAGTGATCTCCAGATCGACAGTCTCCAATGCCGCCGCGCTAGAAGTAATGAATCGAGGTATCGGACGTGACTGTTGCCAGGACTCACTGACTACATGGTCTGTGGCAAATGTCCAATATTGACATTGCAAACCCGCGTTACTTCCGCGAACGCCTAGCGTGAGACGATTTCCAAATCCCAACGATGCATCGGTGTCCTCAGAAATAGTGGTCTCATCAAGCATATCCGTGACCCCCACACGTACCGTTCCAACGGTCTTGGGGGCGAGAAAGGTAAACTCGTTGGCAAAATAGAAACCGCTATCGAATACACTCCCGAACCAGCCGTAGCCGGAACCCACCAGTTCGCTGATCATATGCTTCTCCGAACTGTCCGGATCTATCACGTTCTCCGCTGATTCTTCTTCGCTTGCCTCGTCAACCTCCGTTTGCGATTCGCTCTCCTCCGGTGGAGTTGTACCGGTGGAGGCAGAATCAGTACCAGCTTGGGGATTGGATCCACCGGTTGTATTGCCTGAGTTCGCGTTTGGATTGCTGGAGTAAGGGGCAGGCGCCATCACGCCCGATGAGCTACCGGTTGCCGCAGGATTTGAAGGCCCAGCTTGATTGGGTGCCGCGGGTTGATTGGGAGCGGCTGGAAAATTAATCGTGGGACCATTACCTGGGCCAAGAGGAGGTGAAGGGGCAAGAGGACCTGCGGTCCCCGGTATCGGTGACTGCAGCTGAGTCATTGCAATTTCAGCTGAGGGCCTACGATTCGCAAATCCGGCCGCTTGACTCACATCCCCTGCGGGACGCTGTACGATCGGCTCATATGAATTCGGATTCAGTCCGCTCGCCAATCCTCCTTCAAGCCCCTGTTCGCTGTTGGTTGAATCGAGCAGGCGACGCTGGTCACTGGTCTGGACAGAGATGACTCTGGATTGCGGTAGCACAAAACCCACCCGCTTTAAAGTGATACCAATCGATTGCGAACCCTCTACTGTGGGGATTATGTCATCAGGGAGCGTCAATGGATTGTTCTCGAAAACATCCCTCGAGCCTTCTTCGATTGAATCAAAGTCATCGTTGTCGCCTCGAATCAGCTTGCCCAATGCAGAAAGGGGCAAAGCAGAATGGGTAACTCTCTCACCTAAAGTTCGCCCCCAAACCTTCGATAATCCTTCTTCATGCCCCGAAAGTAGTAAATCGCGGATCTGCCGAACCGGTAGATCACTACCCACGTTGATTAGGGAGTCCTTGGAGTTACCAAAAGACTCAGAGCTCAGCGAAAAATCAACCGCTCTTTCGGACCCAGTTGAAGCACTTTCGTCTTCCTCTGAAATTTGAGCCTTCGCAGCTCCATCTGCTTCTGCATTGGAAGAATCAGCGAACCGACTTTCCATTTCTCGGCGGTGGCTGAGCTCGCGCTCAGATGGAGAATCCAACCGTGAATCACTCTGAGTAGTTGAGAGCTGAGAACTCCGATCAGAAGCTGACGAATCACTCCCGTTCTCCATTCTCGAATCAGCTATACCGTCAGTGTGTTCTGCTTGAATCTTTTGATCCCGCAAATCATTCGACGCAGTGAGCTCACCTCGGTCCGAGTCATGGCTCACACTTGCGACTTGGACGTCCTTGGAATCGCCAAATGATAGCAAAAGCAATATGAGCACAAAGGAAAGCAACAGCAGAGCTTGCATTTGCAAACGCAGGGTCGCTTTCTTTTTCGATCGTGTATCTGTAGCTTTATACATTTCTCATCCAATACCACAGACAGACCGGGCGCAGGGGCAGCCCGTCCATCCGTTCTCATCGACGTGGCGATTCCTCCATATGAAGTAGAATTTACCGATTAGTCCGATTCTGCCACGATTAGGGGTCCGCTGTGAAACACAAAGTCTGAAATCCTGGTTTCACACCCAAGATGGCAATCGCGACAAACGTAACATCCGACACATGTTGCCCACGGAAAAGAAATTGGGAGCAAGTCTTTGTAAGAAAAGCTTCTTCCAGGTATTTCTCGAACTAGCGTGTGATCTAGTCAAACCAAAACCTGTCATGATTTTATAGTATCGAGATACCCAAGATGAAATCTTTTATTCTTGCTTTTACCACCCTCTGCTTCCTCCCTTCTTTGGTTCAAGCTGACGAATTCTCTCAATTTGGATTGGCCAACTTGCAGCCGATTTCAAAGGCAGAAGGATCCAAAATCAGAGGGGCGGGCCGAGTCGCGTCGCGAAGCACCGGTTCCGCTGGATTAACTGCTACCGTCCTCGATCCCGATTCGGGTTCGATCTGGAATTTCAATGTCACCCAGTTCAACTCAACGTCGGATGACAAAAATAACGTCTACGGTAACCAATATCGATCTGCGCTGAGTTCAACTTTTTCTGATCTAGCTGTCGGTTTTGGCGATGTAGGAATCAGCCTTGGTGAATTCAACTTCGAGATGATCGGTGCAGGTGCAAGAGCTGCCGCTCGCACAAGTGCTGGCTCGCTCGCTCGTCAGATTTTCCAACAGTAAAGGTGTTTAGAAACAGTCACTTGGCTCAATACTGTGATAGTGAGAAGCCCGTTGCCTGCACCAGGCCTCGCATCGACGCATTCAAGTCAACAATCTCTGTTCCAATCTCAAGCTCAACCCCGCGATCCCACGTGACCATACTTTCGGCGTTGGGTCGCAATATATGACTCTCCGCAACAAAGTCTTCCCCTTGAGTAAGCTGAATCGAGTGTCCTTTAATGAAACTCGATGTCGACGGGTCGAAGAGCATACCGGAGATGAAGCTGATGCCGAAGTGACGTGTTTCCAAAGCGGAACCCCGAACGGCGTCTCCTTCAAGCTGGCTCAACGGTTTGATTTCCTCGAGTCCAAAGGCTGCTAAATCAATTGCGCTCGACTCGTCGGCGAGCGTTGCTTGATGATTCGCCAACGAGCAGAAGGCGAATACCCCAAAAAGGACGAATCGCCTGCATGAGCTGGAACTTGAGACTCTGCAAAAGGTGGACATTTCGAATCTGAATCGGTTGAGTGTGTATGAAAGTGACTCGCAACCTCGCGAGGTACACTTAACCTTTAGGTCACCTATTCTGTAGCGGCAGCGTGGGGGCACGTTACCGCCCTAAAAAAAAAACATCTTTGTTAGGAACTGCCAAGAATTTCGGAAGTGACGTTTTTGTCAAAGATACCGATTGGATCGAATACAGGGATCCGTCGGCTCACCGCGTATCGATTGTGAGTCCTTTCCTGATGGAGGTACTTCGCATCCAAGAGAACAGGTGGCTGCCTTACCAATCAAGCTTCCATCGCTTGAAATGGGATTGCCAGCAACCCGCATCCTTGGTGCCCGGATTTCTTCCCACTGAGTACCCTCAGCGCAAAAAAAACGAGCGGCCGACAAGGCCGCTCGCGAGCACTTTATGCCGAACGCCGCATGGGAATTCGGCATTCAGTGGTCCAACTCGAGAGAGAGA
>JAYYHM010000327.1:0-2631 GCA_036148415.1 Planctomycetota bacterium | reverse complement strand
GCGTTTCACTGAAGCTATCCTTTGCTACTCCAAGGCGTTGGAGCACTGAGAGATGGAGTGCGGACATTGAGGAGTCTCGGGAGCTACCCCGGTAATGGCCCTGTTGGATACCAAGCTTGGAACCACCAGCAAGAAGCATGGGAAGATTTCTCTCCTGATGCTCATGGCCGTCAGCAAGGCTTGAACCATAGATGATCATCGAATGATCCAGTAGTCGGCCTTCGGGTTCGAGGATTTCTGACAAACGTTTGACAAAGTAGGCTACCTGCTCGGTGTGCCACTGAGTCACGAGATTGTACATGCGTCGTTTTTCCTCCCGAGAATTCCACGAAGTGATGCCATCATCGTCTTCAGTCCTCCCGCTGATGTCTTTCCAGTGTGAGAGTGCGTGCCAAGTACCTTGAACCTGATCGATAAAATTGAAGTAACGATTACTTTGGCCATGATCCATCATGAAGGTGCAGACTCTTGTCGCATCACTCCAAAAAGCAAGAACCATCACGTCCATAAGGTTGCGAATGTAGGTTCCGTGGTCGGACGGGATACCAGCTTCTGGACGACGGATAGCGTTTTGAAGATCGGGCGACTGTGCTGCGCGTTGGCTCTGTTTTTCCGAGAATCGGATGCGTCGTTCTAATTCATGCAGAGACTCAAGGTATTCATCAATCCTCGCTTCGTCGTCTTGCCCAACACGGCGTTTAAAGCTCTTTGAATGCTCTAAAACGAGGTCCACAACGGCCGGATCACCCAAGCCGGATTTGGATTCCCGAAACATCCGGTCAAAAACGACTCTTGGTTCGATGTCTCTCGGGATCGGAGTGCGGGCGTCTGACCATGAAATCGAGTTTCGCGCGAGGTTGGTGGTAAAGTGGCCTTCACCACGCACAGAAAGTTCTAAGGAGGGTAGGAGTGTCTGTCCGGAGAGATGTTTAGCGGCAATCTGATCAACGGATGCACCGCCAACGTCTAATTTTTCCGCGTCGAACCCACCGCCAGTGAGCCAGGTTGCTGTACCTGCTTGGTGGCCGTTACCTCTGGGTGTCCATAAATTCCGGAAGACGGTGAGGTCTTTTTGGTATGGCTCAAGGGGTTGCATCCAAGGATTCAAGCTCTTGATTTTCCCATCAGAGTCACTTGATTGAGGTTGCCACGCTCCTTCTGCAACGCCGTTTGGAATGTAGAGGTATGCCACTCGCCCGGGAGAGTTTGCGTTCTGTCCAACGGATTCCCTCGCAATACCTTCCATCGCGTTGAGTGCAGGGAGTGACACTGCTGCTCCCACACCACGAAGCATGGTCCTGCGGCTCATTCTCACATTACGGCTCATTGCTTCCGCTCCCCATTTCTTTGGTCTCGTTCATCTGAAACGTATCGGTTTGAACAATGTGGTGCACTAGATTCCGCAACCGTCTTTCATCTTGTTCAAAGTCAATCATTAGCTCTCTTAATGTTGCTTCATCGTAATATTCCAGCTGTCGCCCCAGGGCAAATGAAAACAGTTTTTTGATGGTTTGCCGACTCAGATCCGTCACGCGATCCTCAAGTACGGCTTGGATCAATCCTTCCAAACCGTCAATTTCCCGGCCATCGGGTAATCGCCCTTTCATTTCGTCGCCCATCGCCCGACCGGATCGATAGCGTCCAAACCAATCGAAGCGGGAAAGGGTAAACCCGAGTGGATCAATTTGGCTGTGGCACGAGTAACAGTTTGGGTTGTTACGGTGGAGTTCCAGTTTTTGACGCTGGCTCAGCCGTCCTCGTTCCGCAATGCTCTCGTCAAATTCACTGACATTGGGTGGAGGAGGTGGGGGTGGTGTACCCAAGAGTTCCGTGAGAATCCAGTTCCCCCTCATTACCGGGCTCACGCGTCCAGGAAAAGAGGTGACTGCTAGAACACTTCCGTGCGCGAGTAGCCCACTTCGCGGCGTGTTGCGAAGAGAGACTTTCCTCATTTCATCTCCGATGACTCCCTCGATTCCATAGTGATCAGCAAGCTCCTGATTCATGAAGGTATAGTTTGAGTCCACGAGTCTATCGACCGGGAGATTATCACGAACCAGACTGTGGAATAACAAAGCGGTTTCCTGAGTCATTGCCGATACCAATCCATCAGTCGCCCACGGATTGTCTATTGGATCTGGTCGAACGCGGTCCAATTGATCGGTGCCAAACCATTGCGAGGCAAATACGGTTCCCAGCGTGATCGCTTTTGGGTCATCAAGCATCCGATCGACTTGGGTGATGAGTTTTCCTTGATCCAGTAATTCGCCCCGTTGTGCTGCGGCAAAAAGCTCCGTGTCAGGCATGGATGACCACAAAAAATAGGATAGCCGGTTAGCCATTTCAAACTGATTAACCTTTTTCCTACCTTCGACTGTCTCATTGCGAAAAAGAAAGTGTGGTGAGATGAGAATCACCTCAACGACTGCTCTGATCGAATGATACGGGCTTTGGCCCGATTGTCTCATCCGCTGGTAAAGCGATTCAAGGTCAGTGATTTCCTGTTGGGTTGCTGGCCGACGAAACGCTTTCGAAGTAAACCTTTCAATCACCGCAAGGGGGTTCGAAAGGCGTGTGTCTTCCTGAAGCAATTCGGTCCAGCCATGACTCAATTTAGGTTGATCTGCTTGC
>JAYYHM010000326.1:0-4754 GCA_036148415.1 Planctomycetota bacterium | reverse complement strand
GTTGCGTCAAAGTGGACAGTTTCGTGATGCCGAATTGAAGGGCGAGCGAATCCTTGACTCCAATGATCTGGAACGCGAGCGGGGAATCACTATCCTTTCCAAAAATATCGCGATCCCCTACCGCGGAGTCAAAATCAATCTGATTGATACACCCGGTCACGCTGATTTCGGTGGAGAGGTAGAACGCGTAGTCAAAATGGCTGACGGCTGTCTCTTGTTGGTCGACGCTGCCGAAGGTCCGATGCCGCAGACACGATTTGTTCTCGAGAAAGCATTGCAGGCGGGGGTCAGGCCGATCGTCGTTGTCAATAAAGTGGATCGTCCAGATGGTCGACCGCTCGAAGCTCTCGATGAGGGCTTGGAATTACTTGCCGAGTTGGGAGGCGATGAGCAGCTGGATAACGCGGCCTATGTTTTCAGTAGCGCGAAGAATGGATTTGCCACGAAGGATCCTTCGGAGCCTTCAGAAGATATGCGGCCCTTGTTAGATCTTCTTGTCGACGCCTTACCAGGGCCCGAGGTGGATCAAGAGGCGCCGCTACAGATGATGGTCACAACTTTAGATTGGAGTGAGTATGTGGGCCGGATCGCCGTGGGCAGGATTCAATCAGGAAAAATTGAATTGGGACAGACGATTGACCTGCACCATAAGAGCGGAGTCAAGAAACAGAGAGTAGGTGGATTATTTGTCTTCGATAATCTCGGACGGGCTGAGGCTTCCTCTGCTACCGCAGGGGATATTGTTGCAATTGAAGGTCTTGAAGGAGTGGAGATTGGGGACACCATCGGTGCTGTCGATGCCGATAACGCTTTGCAACGGTTGACGGTTGACGAACCAACCCTTGAAATGGTCTTCAGTGTGAATTCGTCTCCGATGGCTGGTCGCGAAGGCAAGTATGTGACTACTCGCCAGCTCAAAGCAAGGTTGGAGAAGGAGCTTGAACGGAATGTCGCGCTTCGTGTCGAAATGGTTGAAGGGACCGAAGCCTATGCAGTGAAAGGGCGAGGAGTACTGCACCTCGCCGTTTTGATTGAGACGATGAGACGGGAGGGTTACGAGCTTAGCGTTGGCAAGCCGCGTGTGATTTTCAAGAATATCAATGGCACCCAACATGAGCCTTACGAGACACTCCGAGTAGAGGTTCCTACGGATGCGATGGGGCCCGTGATGGAGCTCGTTGGACATCGACGTGGTCAGCTCGAAGAAATGGATCAGCGCGGCGATTATAGCCTTCTAAGGTTCCTAGTGCCTTCTCGAGGGCTGATCGGGCTTCGTACAAAGTTATTGAACGCCACCAAGGGAACAGCGATCATTCACCATCGCTTTGAAAGCTATCGTCCGGTTGAGGGAGAGCAGCCCAAAAGAGGTAACGGAGTACTTATCTCGATGGTTGGGGGGAAGACGATGCCTTTTGCTCTCTTCAGTCTTCAGGAGCGAAGTGAACTATTGGTGGCTCCCGGTACGGAGGTCTACGAAGGCATGATCGTGGGTGAAAATGCTCGAGACAATGACATGACGGTCAATCCTTGTCGTGAGAAAAAGCTTACCAATATCAGGGCAGCAGGGAGCGATGAGAATGTCATCCTCAAGCCGCCCCGAGATTTGTCTCTTGAGGCGGCACTGGAGTACATCGAGGAAGACGAGCTGGTTGAGGTCACCCCAGAGAATATTCGTTTGAGGAAAATGGTCCTGAAAGAAAGTGACAGGCGGCGACTCAATCGGAACTCATAGGGATTCACAGTCTCACTGTCTTCCTTCCAATTGTGAATCAGTTTTGAATCGCGCTTGAGCCGAGCGTCCAAGTATTCGGCATCTGTCGTGCTGATAAACAAGAAGTCACAGTTTTTGTGGCATAGCAATCAGAGTAGGCTCGCGGCTTGACGAGGCGTAGCATTCAGATTGACTTCAGAGAATGCTGATGCAATGTTCCAGAGTTTCGCAAATCCGTTTTCATCGAGATCATCGGAATGACCGCGGATGCTTGGAAAGGGTTTCCTTGCTTGTCCGGCATGTTGCTTCCTTTCAAAGGCCAGTTGCTTCTTTTTGATGAAGCGCGGGATCCTAAAAAACCAACGCATCTGTGAACTGGTTCGCAGTTTGATTATTCGCCGTCTCCCGGAGGTTTTCTTTGCTCGTGCTGTCGCTGTCGCTCTGCAAACCTGGCTCGCTGCTGTTCCGTAATTATTCCGGCACAATGGGGGCACTGGACGCCCGGGATGAACTCTTCTGATTGTTGCTGCTCGATGGTCACGGGCCACCCACAACCAAAACACATAATGTGCTCACCCTCTTCGAGGCCATGGCCAACCGATACACGACCATCAAAAACAAAACAGTCGCCCTCCCAAAGTGAGTCTTCAGGTTCAATCTTTTCAAGGTATTTCAAGATACCTCCGCGAAGATGATAGACCTCGTCGAATCCCATGCCTTTCAGTAGGGCAGTTGATTTTTCGCAACGAATCCCACCCGTACAGAACATTGCCACCTTGCGATTTTTGTCTGGGTCGAGGTTCTTTTCCACATAGTCAGGAAATTGCCTGAAACTTCGGGTCTCCGGGTTTTTTGCTCCCCGGAAAGTGCCGATAGCATATTCGTAATCGTTCCGCGTATCGATCACCGTGACATCTGGATCATTAATCAGATCGTTCCAGTCTTCGGGATCCACATAGGTGCCAACGGATCGGTTCGGATCGATATCTTCGACCCCCATCGTTACGATTTCTTTTTTTAATCTTACCCTCGTGCGTCGAAAAGGCATTTCCTCGCAGAGTGACTCTTTCACCTCGAGGTCGGTCAGTCGTTCGTCCCGTCTGATAAATTTCAGGACCTGGTCGATCCCGTCTCGGCTACCCGCGATGGTTCCATTGATCCCCTCAGATGCCAACAGCAGAGTGCCTTTTACTCCTTGCGAGTGCATCGCAGTTTCGAAAGGTTCTTTTAGGCCTTTGTAGTCACCGAGGGGTGTAAACCGATAGAGTGCGGCGACAACGATGTCAGACATTGGATACGGTGGCTTGCAAACGGATAAAGAGTTGAATAACTGCTGCTCTCAAAGCTTATCGTGCTCTCGAAACCAAGCGGAGTCAGAGGCTCGTTCGATTGCTGCTTCGGACCTGAGTTGGAGTGCAGCCTATCCGCTCAAGACTCGGATCGGCTGCTGGGATTTTAGCCTGCCTATGATTTTCGCGGCTCACGATTCGGCGTATTTCAATCCAAAAATTAGATCAACATTCGCAATGCAGCGAGCGCAGCAGCATAGTCAGGTTCCTCGGTAACTTCAGGTACGATCTCTTTGTAAGCCACCGTTCCGGAGGAGTCGAGTACGAATACCGCACGGGTTAATAATTTTAGCTCCGAGATGGTTGCGCCAAAGTCCGTGCCGAATTGATGGGTTTGGTAGTCACTTGCTGTTTGCATTTCGATCGCTTCTGCTCCGCAGAAGCGTGCTTGAGCAAATGGGAGGTCACGACTTACTGTGACGGCGTTAATTTGATCTTTGAGTGATGCGATCTGTTCATTGAACTTTTTTGTCTGAATTGCACAGACGCCCGTGTCTAAACTCGGGACGAGACTGAGAAGGGTGGGTTTTCCTTTTAAGTCACCAAGGGTTAGGCTCTGGATGCCCGCGTCAGCATAGTGGATCTGGAAATCTGGTGCTGGAGATCCTACCGCGAGATCTTCGCCCTCAAGGCTCATGGGCGTTCCCTTAAAAGTGATTATGCCTTCGCGTGTCATTGAGCTCACCTTTTCTCGTTTAGAGTATTTACGACTTTGGATAACTTGCGTGATTCTTGGAGCGGAGTTCACTCCAAGTCAGCGTGAGTATGCAGCTCATATCGCATCAGGTGAATAGGGGGCAGGTAAAAATCAGACCTTTATCGTGTTGAACACGAGAGACTTTTATCTCGCCGGTTCTGGATTGAGCTAGCTCTTTTAAAAAAATGAAAGGGAAGCTGGAGCCAGAGGACTGGCCTAGCAAGCGGCAGAAGTCAGTTCGGCCTGCATCCGAGTCGCTGACTCGGATGTAAGGCCTCGCTCTTTGGCTTCAGAATGCGGATGAGATCTCATGTTTTGGATTCTTGTGAGCACACTGGGATGCATCCAAGTCGATTTTCTTGCGATGGAACGCTGTCGGCTTACCTTCAGGAGAGCACGGCTCAGTTCTCGAGAGCTTTCGCAGAGGGTTTGCGGGACTCCGTCCAGATCTTTTGAAATATGGACGGCCAAACGGCATGCCTCAGTATCCGCGTCATATTCGGTTTGGTGCGCAACCCATCGGAGCACGATGAGTGTCAGCACCATACAGATCACAGTTGTCAGGGAAGCGATCCCTTGGTGTTGCTCAAGCCAGGGAGAAAATGCCGCTGCAGTGAGCCAAATAGGCACCGTGCATATCAATCGGATGGGTAGGTGTTGGCGTTTGAGATGAGATGCTTCATGCAGTAACACCATCGACAATTGCTTTGGAGGAAGCTCTTCAATCAATTGGTCGGACAGGAATAGCGTTCGGAAGGGGGAGATGAAACCAATCGCCATTGCGTTCATGTTGCGGTGATTGGTTCTCCAAATCTTCACCGGGGTATTCCCTAATCCAACTCGTTTGGTGAGCTCATCAATCCACTTCTTTTTTCTGCCGCTCAGTGTGGAATGACCGATGCTTTGTGAAACAAGCCAAGGTAGAGCGGACACGATAAACAGGATGACAATTAGAGCGGCCGATGCAGATCGATAAGTCGGTCCGATCGGAAGCATT
>JAYYHM010000325.1:0-2615 GCA_036148415.1 Planctomycetota bacterium | reverse complement strand
CAGACCATCAATCGCCAACCCTTGCAAGAATGCTTCGACGTTAGAGAGGTCGATGGGTGGATCGAGATCTTTATCGGCGAACAGAGCGACTCTTGAATTGCTTTGTTCGCTAGATAAGTTGCTAGGACACTGAACAGTTTCCTGTCGTTGGGTACCTATCGATAGCGATCATGTGCGCCCTACTCGTTTACTGAAGCGGGAAACCGCGTTTTCTTAACAAAGCACCGGTGTCCACGTCTCTACCACGGAACTCACGAAAACCTTCGGCCGGATCGATTGTATCGCCAATACTCATGATATGATCGTGCAGGCTCCTCGCGACTGCTTCATCGTAAAAGCTTCCCGCCTCAGAAAATTTCTCAGCCGCATCTGCTGTGAGAGCGTCCGACCAGAGGTAACTGTAGTAACCTGCTGAATAGCTGTCGCTACTAAAAATGTGCATGAATTGTGGTGTTCGGTGCCGCATCGGGAGTTCAGACGGCATGCCCATTTCTTGAAGGGTCTCCCGTTCAAAAGCGTCCGGATCAATCGGTCCCTCATCCGAGAGATGGATTTTCATATCAATTAACGCGCTCGCCAGATATTCAACCGTCGAGAAGCCTTGGTTGAAGGTAGCTGCTTTCTTGATTTTGTCGACTAATTCCTGTGGGATCGATTCTCCGGTCTTATAGTGCACAGCAAATCGGTTGAGCACTTCCGGGGTGTCAAGCCAGTGTTCGTTCAGTTGCGAGGGGAACTCAACATAGTCGCGCGTCACGTTGGTGCCAGATTGCGATGGATATCTCACTTTCGATAGTAATCCATGCAAAGCGTGCCCAAACTCATGGAAAAGCGTCACTGCGTCGTCCCATGAAATCAGCACCGGTTCACCTTTGGCTCCACCGATGAAGTTTGAGTTATTAGAGACGATGGGAGTGATTTTCGAACGGTAGTTTTCCTGTGCGCGGTAATCGGTCATCCAAGCGCCGCTACGTTTGCCTTCGCGGGCGTACGGATCGAGGTACCAAAGGCCAACATGGTCACCTTGGGAATCTGTGACTTCCCAAACGCTTACGTCCGGGTGAAAGACGGGGACCCCACTGATTTTTTTATAGTGTAATCCATACAGCTGAGTTGACGCCCACATCATTCCTTCTCGAAGCTTATCCAATTGCAGATAGGGCTTCACCTCATTGAAATCGAGATCGTACTTTTCTTTTCTCACCTTCTCGGCATAGTACCGATAGTCCCAGGGTTCAATTTTTATGTTCGCCCCTTCGGAGTCAGCAATTGCCTGCATGTCTGCGACTTCTTCTCGGACTCTAGCTACGGCCTTGGGCCATACTTTCAGCATTAGATCCATGGCAGCCTGCGGATCCTTGGCCATGGTGGGCTCCATACGCCAATGAGCGTGGGTTTTGTAGCCCAGCAGTTTTGCTCGCTCTGATCGCAGAGCAAGAATTTCAGAGATGATCGAATTGTTGTCAAACTCGTCACCGTTATCTCCACGACTGTAGTAATTTCTCCAAACCTGCTCACGCAGATATCGCACCTCTGAATAGGTAAGGAATGGATCCATCGAAGAGCGAGTATTGGTAACCGCCCAACGACCTTCTTTTGAATCCCGGTCGGTCGCCGCATTCTTCATAGCGGTGATGACACTCTCGGGTAGACCTGCGAGATCTTTCTCGTCGGTTATCCAGGTCACATAGGCTTTCTCATCTTCCATCACATTCTGGCTGAAATTGGTGAATAGACGAGCCAGCCGAGTATTGATCTGAGAGAGCCTGGCTTTTTGCTGTTTATTAAGTTTGGCCCCCTTTCGAAGAAAGGTCTTGTAGGTTTTTTCTACCAATCTTTTCTCCGCGGAGTCCAGTGTCCCGTCGTTCATGGCAGGACTGGCGTAAACCGCGGAAATGCGCCGAAAAAGTTTTTCATTCTGGTAGATGCGATCCTCATGCTCCGTCAGCTTGGGAACGACAACCTTTTCGATATCGCCCACGGGTCCAAGATTCAAATTGGATGCATAAACGAAGAAAATCGAGGAGAGGCGTTTAAGTGTATCCCCAGCACTCTCCATCGATAGGATTGTGTCTTGGAAGTTAGGAGCGGTGTCCGCGTTAGCGATTTCTTGGATCTCACGATCTGCTTCGGCGATCGCATCATCAAAAGCAACAAGGAACTCATTTTCGCGAACCAGATTCCACGGTGGTACACCGCCGAAGGGTCCAGTCCAAGGGTTCAATAAGACGGAACGATCCTGTTTCACTTCTTTCTCCTTTTCCTGAGCGATTACCGGCAAACATGATATAGCAGCGATCGCAGTCGCAATCGGAACGCCCAGAAAACGGTTGAAAACTCTCTTTGAGAACAGATTCATCGGCCAACTCCTTGGATCGAACACTTTGATCAAGGTTGTATCTTAACGGTTGGAATGACAATTTGAACGATCGACCTAAAATAAAAATGCGATCCAACCCGTATTGGGAATGCATTCTGAATCTATCGCTCCCATGTGGATCCCGTAAGTTGCTCTTGAAACTGCAGCAATCGTAATTGGTCGTTGAGGATAGAATCGGGAGGACTTGAGTCCGCGATGTTCAACTTGTCGAATTGGTGGATTTTAGAATCGCTGA
>JAYYHM010000324.1:0-3926 GCA_036148415.1 Planctomycetota bacterium | reverse complement strand
CGCGCACGGTCGTTTGCCAACCGAGCATGAGTCACAGTGTCGTGATATTTACCAAGCTTCAGCAGCTCTCATCAAGGACCTGAAACGAACTGGACTTCTCGACAAGACGCTGGTGGTTTGGGGTGGCGAGTTTGGCAGGACCGCTTACTGTCAGGGCAATCTAACACGGGAAACTTATGGAAGAGACCATCATCCTCGTTGCTTCACTACTTGGATGGCCGGAGGAGGTATCAAGCCGGGTATCACTTATGGGCAAAGCGATTTGTACGGATATAACCTCGCTGATGAGGATGGTAATCCACTGATTCCACAGCCGACCAAAGAGACCTGGACACCCGGCACGATGCATATTCATGATCTAAACGCCACCATCTTACATCTGTTGGGAATTGATCATCGTCGCTTGACCTATCGGTATCAGGGGAGAGATTTCCGTCTTACCGATGTGCATGGGCACGTCATTCAGCCTATCTTGGCTTAAGTGTTGTGAACTGATGGGATCATTTTCGTTGTCTGTTCACTGGAGCATGTTGCGATACATGTTGATTGCCGCAGGTCCAACAAGCACAACAAAGATCCCTGGGAAAATAAATAAAACGAGAGGGAAAATCATTTGGACCGCTGTCTTCGCTGCTTTTTCTTCTGCGATTTGCCGCCTCTTCACCCGCATGGCATCACTTTGAACTCGGAGTGCAGCAGCGACGCTTGATCCGAATTTGTCCGCTTGGATCAAAATAGATGCCAATTGTTTTAAATCCTCAACACCACTTCGGAGTCCGAGAGCTTTCAGTACTTCAGCTCGAGGGCGTGCAAACTGGAGTTGTTGGTTCGCAATGCTAAACTCCTCACCGATCTCTGGGTGGCTCTTTGCCATTTCCTCTGCCACTTTGCGAAGTGCTTGGTCCATCCCAAGTCCTGCTTCAACGCAAACCACCATGAGGTCGAGCGCATCAGGTAGCCCAAGGAAGATTTTCTGCTTTCTCGCCTTGACTAATTGTTCAAGAAATAAATTTGGAACCATGAAACCTAGGATCATGCCGATTGCAGTCTTCATTGCCATCCCTTGATTCATGCCGTCTGCGATCACGCCAAAGACTCCACCGGCAACCAATCCAACCACCACGCCCGCAAACTGAATACTCTTGAAGAGCACCGGTGCAGATTCACGTCGGAAACCAGCATTCATCAGCTTTTCTTTTAGCTGACTCATTTCCTTTTCATTACCGCTGACCGTTTCTGCGAGTGGTGAGGTTGCCTTTTCCAGAACCTGAGTGATGGTCTGTTTGGTGTTCGTATTCTCATCAGCAAGCTCCGAGAGATCTCTTCGATGCTGTTTTTTTCTGAGTCGATCCAAGCGGATTTCCGCCTGTGGTCGATCGCTACCACTGATGCGCTCAAGGAGGATCCACATCACGAGGGTCACCGTGATGAAAATAGCAAATGAAGAGGTGAGGATAGGATTCAATTGAGCGAATAATGGCGTAGTGGACATTTTCTTGGACTCCTCTTTTCAGGAAGATTGTTTCAACCTGTTAAGCGAAAGCGTACGTGTTTTTAAAAGCAGCTGATGGTTCAATCAAAATAGGGCGAAAGTTTCGTGCTATAAAAATTCACACCTTGATGGTGATGATTTTCTTGATCACGATTGCTCCGATGACCTGGGTCACCAAGCCGCCAAAGAGCATGTATCGCCCAAGTGGATCACGAAAAAGCATCATTACATATTCGTAATTAAGTTTGAGCATCACGACGAAGAGAACCGGCGGCAATGCGAGTAGTACGGCGCCACTCATTCGGCCCTCACCTGTTAATGCCTGGATTTGTCCGAGGATCTGCAAACGCTCTCTGATCAAGTGACTGATTTTGTCCAAGATCTCCGCAAGATCTCCTCCGGTTTGCCGTTGCAGGATGACCGCGGTTGCAAAAAAACGAAGATCCATATTCGGGATCCGTCTCGCCATATTTTCAATGGCTTCATCGAGTGGGATTCCGAAGTTCTGCTCCTCAAATGCTCGCCCAAATTCCCTCGCAAGAGGCGCTTCGGTTTCGGTAGCCACTAGCCCAAACCCAGCATTGAGAGAGTGCCCTGCACGCAAGGATCTACTGAGTAGCTCGAGTGCCCCGGGGAGTTGGTTGCCAAACTTGTCCAGGCGCTTTTTTCGTTTCAGCGCCAACCAGCCAATTGGTAGTCCTGTGAGGATGAAGCCCACGATCGGAGCTAAAAGTAGCGGTGCGGGGGAGATCAAGCAGAGAAGATTACCGCCCGCAAAGCAAGCGACGCAAATGAAGATGAACTTGGATGGCCTCAGTGGTACATCGGCTTGATCCAGATAGTCAGAGAGAGCAGGCATGCGGTGGGTAAGCTTTTCCAGAAAACCTGTCTGGTCACCCAGTTCAGATCGAAGAAGAGAGACCAATGAGTCATCATTTGTCTCAGGTATGTCACGGTGACGTTGGCGCAACGCGTGTCGGTTCAGTCGATCTTCTGTGGAGCTTGTAACGCTGCCTGGTGCGATTGCATGAACTGCAAAAGCGACGAACGAAGCAACGGAGACTCCTACTGCAACGACAAGGATGATGCCGCTCATGATTTACTCGTTCGCGAAAGAGGAAAGGATACAATCCAAAGAGTGGAAAAAATATTTCTTTGAGTTTGGTTCATTAAGCTTCCAGCATGACTCGCTCTCTGAAAGCGCTTGGTGGTAGGCGTATACCTGCAGATTCGAGACGATCCATGAAACTTGGACGCACACCGGTGCAGGCGAAGTGACCGTATGCTTTACCCTGCTCATCCACACCTTGCTGGGAATACTTGTAGATGTCCTGCATCACGATGGTATCCTGTTCCATACCGACAATCTCGGTGATCGCGGTAACTCTCCTGGGTCCACCTTGAAGCCGATTCGCCTGAATGAGAATGTCGACAGCGCCGGAGATCTGTTGACGGATTGCTTTAACGGGAAGTTCGAAGCCGGCCATCATGACGAGGGTTTCCAGACGAGCGATCGCATCTCTGGGGCTATTGGCATGAATGGTGGTCATGGATCCATCATGGCCCGTATTCATGGCTTGAAGCATGTCGAGTGTTTCACCACCACGACACTCCCCGATAATGATTCGTTCTGGACGCATTCGTAGAGCATTTTTAACGAGGTCGGTCGCCGTCACGGAACCGCTGCCCTCAATGTTGGGCGGACGTGTTTCTAGCCGAACCACGTGATCTTGTTGGAGCTGCAATTCAGCAGCGTCCTCGATGGTTACGATGCGGTCCTCGTGACCGATAAATGAAGAGAGTGTGTTCAGAAGAGTAGTCTTCCCTGATCCGGTACCACCCGCAATGATGATGTTCAATCTCGCTTTGATACAGCCTTCCAGGAGCATGACCATTTCGGGAGTGAACGCTTTGTAGTTGAGTAAGTCCTCAAGCTTCAGAGGATTACTGCCGAATCGTCGAATGCTGACCGCAGCGCCATCAAGTGCCAGTGGTGGAATGATCGCGTTAACTCGGGATCCATCTTCCAGTCGTGCATCAACCATCGGGGAGGTTTCATCAATCCGCCGCCCCACTTTGCTGACAATGCGATCAATGATTTGAAGGAGATGCTTATTATCGCGAAACTCCACCTCCGACTTTTCCATGCGACCACCGCGTTCGACATAGATGTTTTTTGGACCGTTGATCAAGATGTCACTGATCGTGTGATCTTTTAAGATCAGTTCAAGGGGACCTAAGCCAAGAACTTCGTCAATGACCTCGTCAACGATACGATCTCTTTCTTGTCGATTGAGTAAGGTGTCTTCCGCATCGCAAAGATGTTCAACCACCACACGGATCTCACGCTTGAGCACATCACCCTTTAGTTCGCCCACCCGTGAGAGATCCAGTTTGTCGACCAGCTTGCCGTGGATTCGCCGTTTGATTTCTT
>JAYYHM010000323.1:0-3489 GCA_036148415.1 Planctomycetota bacterium | reverse complement strand
ATGGCCGGCATGCAACCTGGGCCCTGATCTTCATCTCCCGGAGCAGTAGCATCGGGAGATGAGTTGTCCATTTGATTTTCCAAGCCTTGATGGTCAGTGGTGGATGGGTTCTCAGATGAGGCCGCATCGGAAAGATCTGATTCGGAAGGATGTTCCGCGTTGATGTGGGTTGGATCCGAATGATTCATAGCGCTTGCTTGGATGAGAAGAATGCTGCATGCCGCGGAAAACGGCTTCCCCAGTACTCCTCGCTCAAGATTAAAGTTGAAAAGTAGCCTAAATTGAAGTTAGCCGCTAGAAGTGCACCATTGAGCCTTTATAAGACACTGTCGCTTGCTAGGACACTCTGGAAATTGTCAGGTCTTGTCAACTCAAACGGGAGCATAAGACTTTGCGTTTCATGGGTGATCAGGTGAGCTAAAACAACGTGCACTGGTGCACGTGCCTCGTCTCGTTATTCGATCCCAGAGATCGGGATCGAAATCGAGGAAAAACAACCCAGACACCTAGTCTCGAAATTCGATTTTGAGGATCTTGAATTTTAGTTTCCCAGCAGGTGCCTCGATCTCCACCGTCTGCCCGACTTTGTTGCCAACGAGTCCCTGCCCAAATGGGCTTGTAACGAGGATTTTTCCCGAGTTGTAATCTTCCTCTCCTGCACCAACCAGAGTGAATTCCTCCTCATCGCCATAGGCCAAATCTTCGACTGTAACCGTGCATCCAAAGACCACCTCGTCTTTTGGGAGTGTTGAGGGGTCGACAATCGAAGCGCGAGCTATCTTATCCTTCAGCTCGTTGATTTTAGCTTGCAGCATCCCCTGATTTTCACGCTGGGCATGGTATTCCGCGTTTTCTTTGAGGTCACCCTCTTCTCTAGCTTCCGCGATCTTAGCAGTGACCAGAGGCATTTCTTGGTTTTCCAGTCGATCAATTTCGGCTTTGATTTTGTTGTACCCATTTCGGGTCATTGGTACCGATTCAACCATGGCGAACGCCCCTTATAAAGTATTTAAACTCGCGGCTAATTCAGTATTTCCAAGAAATACCATTCCCAAGTTATTCGCTGCTCACTCTTCAAAAAAGAAAACCTTTCCCATGTTGGGGAAAGGTTTAACCATATTTTTGCCGTTAACCCATCAAATGTAAAGGCTTTCGGATCAGCAAATACTGACGGGTCCCGTTTTTGGTGACCGATCTGCCTATTCAATCACTAGCGGATTGATGGTCTCCTGCGATTCATCTGGACCACCCTCGTGCGGCAGCGATATTTCCTCGTCAATCCAGCGTTTCAGATCAACCAACTTGCATCTTTCGGAGCAGAAGGGCGGTGAATCCGTTTCATCAACGTAAAAACTCGTTCCGCAAGTTCCGCAAGTCATGGTTGAGTTGGACCGACTCCTACCTCTGTTTGAGTTTTTCATAACCAGATCGTGCTGTTTGAGTATCTATTCGATAAGTCCTATCGATTAATGTAAGATTCAGGGATCGAGTTGTCGATTGACTTGGGTTCTTTTTCTACCCTGCAAACCTTGGACTTTTTCGGATTGAAAATGATCCTCTGCGAGAGAAAAAGTGGCTGCGAGCGAGCTTGTAAGCCGGGTTCTGTCATTCACATCCAATGATGATGAACGAGTGACCATTTATCTGTGCACGACGATTGCTCGTCGCCTCAATTGCGACCTACCCGAGTGTCATTCAGGGCGGACAGCCCCGCGCAGAACAAGAGTTCCACCTCCACTCTGCTTGGTCTAGCTCCGGATGGGGTTTACCTAGCCGCCCGAGTCACCCCAGACGCTGGTGCGCTCTTACCGCACCGTTTCACCCTCACCACGCATACCACCAGTTCGTCTTGGCGACGTCTCTGGGTGCACCGTTCGGCGGTCTACTCTCTGCTGCACTTTCCCTGATCTCGCGACCGGTCGACGTTATCGACCATCCTGTCCTGTGGAGCCCGGACTTTCCTCCAGTGGTAACAAGCCACCAGCGGTCACCCCGCTCACTCGCTAGCCATGGGAAAGAATGATGGATTGGAGGAGTCTTCACAAGGTGCAAATTGTGAGTACCGGTACAATCAGCAATCGAGCATTCGCAAGGCATCATGAAGTATTTTTACTTCACGGCTCGTTCTCGCATCCATAATCTGGATAATTAAACCTGAGTGCTCAATTATCCATGG
Source organism: Planctomycetota bacterium (assembly GCA_036148415.1). Lineage (GTDB taxonomy): Bacteria > Planctomycetota > Planctomycetia > Pirellulales > Pirellulaceae > Rubripirellula. The sequence continues at coordinate 1,313 of JAYYHM010000323.1, read as the reverse complement.
CTAAACCTTCACTTTTTTCGGAACGTCCGTGTCGATCCCAACCGACAGTCTAGAAGATCGCGATCAGGATGAAAGGAATTCATCTAAGGCGTACACGGCTTGGAGTGAATCAGAAACACTTACCGAGAAACGTATCACCTTGATTGGTCGCTTTGGGGGGATGAATCAGAAGCAAGCAGCTAATGTTCTGCGGTCTCACGACGCTGTAATTGTGGATCAGTGCGATGCTAATTTGGACTGGATCGTCATTGGTGCTGAGGAGTCGCCCCTTGCGGAAGCAGATTTGTTAAGTAGCCGAATGAGAGACTCCGCCGCGAGGGGTGAGGTGGAAATCATTCATGAAACGGACCTATGGCAGCGTTTGGGGCTGGTGGATATCGAACAATCCGTTCGACGCTATCACACCCCCGCGATGTTAGCTCATCTATTGGATGTATCAGTTCATGTCATCAGGAGATGGCAGAGAAGAGGCTTGATCAAGCCTGTAAAGACGATGCACCGTTTGCCCTATTTTGACTTTCAGGAAGTTGCAACGGCCAAGCGATTAGCACAGTGGATTGCATCGGGTGCCAGCCCGAAAGCGATTGAACAGAGGTTGGTTGAATTGGTCGAGGTGCTTCCGGATCTGAAGCGACCCTTGGACCAGTTATCCATTCTTGTTGAAGGCAGCCATATCCTTCTGCGTGGTGGTGAAGGTCTCCTGGAACCCAGCGGACAACTTCGTTTTGATTTTGATTCTTTTGAAAAGAACCGAGATTCCCGTGGCGATGTAAGTGAAGGCGACGATGGGGTCAAATTATCCATTTTTGAAGAACCTCCTGATGTTGTTCCATTTCGTTCCCCCGAGGATCTATTTGCCGATGATCTTCTAGAAGCTGCCTTTGAAGCGGAAGAGGACGGTAACCTTGAATTGGCGATAGATTTTTGTCACGCGATTCTCGCGAGAGATGGGCCACGTCCGGATATTGATTTTCAGCTCGGTGAGTTGCTCTACAGGGCGGGTGAACTGATTGCAGCGAGAGAACGCTTTTATTCTGCCATCGAAGCGGATCCCGAGTTTGTCGAAGCGAGGATGGGTTTGGGATGCGTGCTTCAAGAGACATTGCAGGTTGATTTGGCTCTTGCTGCTTTCCGCGGTGCTTTGGAGTTACACGAAGATTATTCGGAAGCACATTACCAACTAGCCTGCCTATTGGATGAATTGGGCCAACGTGTTGAGGCTGAGGTGCATTGGACACGTTTCTTGGAACTTGCTCCTGAGAGTCCTTGGGCTCAGCAAGCAAGAGATCGACTCACTGATGATCTGGGCTAGT
>JAYYHM010000322.1:0-3605 GCA_036148415.1 Planctomycetota bacterium | reverse complement strand
CGAAGTATCGGGGATTGGAATAGGTGTTGGCAGCAGCCCATTGAACCTCCGTCCACTCCCAGTTCTCTTCCCGCTCACTGCCACTCTCGGGTAATGCAATCGTGGGGACGGTCTGCTCATCTCGAAAGTCTTTGGGGACCTGTTGCAGGCGATCGAGATTCTGCACAGTGGATGCTGCTTTCAGTTCCGGAAGAACAAAACTACCGTTGACCGCCTGGGGGATCTGCTCGTCCTGTACTAATTCCCTCACCCCAGCCCCGATCCGGTCTCCTGCAACTTGATCCAACGGCGAGGCAATCATTACCTCAGTGACCACGCCAGCAAATGCGTTGGGGTTCTCTGCTTTCGTACTTTGTGAAAAGCCAGAAAGAGCGACTAGGATCAGACCCAATTGGATCGGCCTACAGTTTTTTTGACGGGACATCGGAGCTACCTGTGAGCTGGTTAAGAGGATCGCGGTATTTTCTGTTTTCGGGCGATTCAGTGCAAAAATCCGAAAAATTCGATGCTCCCGCTACAACCGGCATAAACTAACTCCAAGCTATTGAGAGCATTTCTATGCTGGGGAGACCGATATTTCACAAAGAGATGATCTCTACTTAATGGTTTAAAAACAGCATTCGAGAGGCTGCTGATCCATATCTCGGCCGGTGTCGACACAAGACCGAAGTAAAGACGAGTTGATGTCTGGCGGAGATAAGCCGCGATCACCGAATTCTTTAAGTCCACCACTTCTGATCGGAAATTAAATTCATGCGACATGAGCAAGATGAACAGCGTGAGGACGATCCGAAGAGTCCTCGGAAGAAAAGGTCGGCGCTCGATGATTCCATTGTCCTTGTTATCATTGCTCTACCCGCTCTTCTATTTTTCCTACAGTCGGATCTTGTTTCCCTAGGGCTCTGGGTGTTCGGTGGTCTCATTGCGATCACCGGGTTTCGGACTGGATTTCTGGAGCAATTTTCTCTGATCCTTTCGATCGCTGTGGTGTCAGATATCGGCGAGTCGGTTGCGAAAAGCATCGAGGATCCAATCCACCAGTGGATCGGGCTGACTGGGTTGGCCAACCGCATTTTGGGATGCCTCTTGGTGGCAGTCACGGTGACTTTAGTCTTCGCCGTGGTTTCCAGGTACATGGCTCGCAAGTTTCTCAAAAAAGGAAACCGAGAACGCTGGAACCACTGGTTGGGATTCATCAGCGGCGGCTTGATTGGCTTGATGATTCTGGCTTACAGCGTTGGGGTGTTTTCCGTGTTAGCGCAGCATCAGCGAGACAATACGCCGCAGAGTCTATTTGGGGCTTCAGGTAACAGAAGTCCAAATTGGAGGGCGGGCGGTTGGATTAAAGACAACGGTGAGCTTATCGAGCAATCCACCATTGGATCCGCGTTTGTGGGGCCTCAACCGCTTCTGACCGTCAAGGATTGGAGCGTCGTCAAAGATTGTCGCACCATGGCCGCGTTTCTCACTAAGCCCTCCGCAATCAAATCGCTGAAGAAATTCCCCGCCTATCAGGACATCGTTCAAAACAAGTCGGTTAAGACTTGGCTGATGGAGATCAAAGAGGATGAGGAATTGAAAGAAGTATTTCGTTCCGATCGCTTGGTCAGTATGGAGCAGGTCATCCTTCTCTTGAATCATCCTGCCATAATGGGATTGCTGGATGAGCCGGTTTTCAGAGAAAAGGTGGTGGAATTGTTCCAGCAATTAGATGCCTCAAAAATTGATGCACCCGGTCCAAAAGCGATGTTCTGATGCAAGTCGATGATCTGACACTGAAAAAACTTTGTGATTATTTGCATCATTGTCAGACGGATATGGTGGAGCTGCTGCAAAATCTAGCATCACTCGAATCTCCCACCGACGATTTTTCAGCTCAAACTTCAATGTTTGATTCCGTCGACCGATGTTTGGGACCCATTGGGTTCCGATCGCGGTATCTCAGAGGGAAGGACTCGGGAGGTACTTGTCTTTTCCTTCCCACCCGGAAATGGAATCGCAGGGGGATACCACAAAAAAGACAAATGATTGTTGGCCATGTCGATACGGTGTGGCCTAAGGGTAGTCTTGAGAAAATGCCAATTCATTTGAGTAAGGGTCATCTGTACGGACCGGGCGTCTTCGATATGAAGGGGGGCATCGTTCAGGCAATCTTCGCCTTGCAGGCTCTGGATTGGCTCAATTTAAGGCCAGAATGCAAGCCCATCCTTCTTCTCAATTCTGATGAAGAAAAAGGAAGTCCAGATTCTCGTGATGTTGTCAAACGAGTCGCCTCCCAGTGCGAACGTGCTCTCGTCGTTGAGCCACCTGTCGGACAAGAAGGATTACTGAAGACAGAAAGAAAGGGTGGCGGTTTTTTGCGTTTGACGATCGAGGGTCGCGCTGCTCATGCAGGACTCAATCCCGAGGACGGTCGTAATGCCATCGATCAAATGATTCGCTGTCTACATCAACTTGCAAAAATTCGTGAAGACTACCCTAGGGTCACTTTCAATTTGGGATGCATTCAAGGCGGTGTGGCTGCAAATGTGGTTGCCCCTGATTGTGAGGTTGAGGTCGACATCAGAATTGCCGATAGCAGTGATCTGATCAGCCTAAAGAAACGTCTTCCCTCCATCGCCTTGGGCGATGATGGATACACCGTAAGGCTTGAGCTTGATTTAGATCGACCCCCGCTGGAACGTAATTCGAGGAATCAAATGCTCTGGCACCTCTCCAAGCGGGTAGCCCAGCATTTGGGTTTCGAACTGCGAGAAACCTCGGTTGGCGGAGGCTCCGACGGTAATTTCACAAGTGAAGTTTGTGCTACACTCGATGGTCTCGGCGCCGTGGGCGGAAATGCTCACCAAGAAGATGAATATGTTGTGGTCGATGAATTGCCGAGGCGGGCGGCGCTACTCGCAGGAATTCTCATGGCGAAGGAATGATCTAGTCAGCCGAGCTATTCCTTCCCTTTCACATTCAACCATAAGTGCTTGAGTTTCAATTCTGGTCTCAATGCAAAGGATGCATGCGACGTCGACCCTGAATCATTTTCCTCTGCACCTTCAGTGCGCCCCATGATTTCGATCCATCCTTGATAATCCGTTTCGGGTTGGGTTTTGATTTTAAGTGTGACGGATTTAGAGGAGTCGCCCATCGGCTCGGATTTAACGGCTTCAGCGGAAATCCCTCTTGCCTGTTCCGGATTGTCGAAGCTTCCAAGAACAACGTTGATGGGTTGGTCAAAGCCATCTTTTCGTGTGACCGTCACCGTGATCTCGGCATCTTTGCCCGGTTCCATGCTGAAGCTTTGAGCATTCACGCTAAGTTCAAAGGTGGGCATGACTTCTTCGACAATCACTGAATACGCATGATGTGGACCGTACCCGTCGACCGCGTCGGTCACTTGGAGAGTCAGAGTCGCTTCTTCTTTAGCCGTGAATGTCACCACTGAGTCGAATTGATTTCGACTCTGGTCGTCATTCTTTGCGATTTCTTCCTCTGCATCGGTTGAGACAACCCTGAGAACTGTGTCGATAGGAAATCCAAGTCGCTTAGACTGAACGGAAGCGCGATAACGCTTTCCCGCTAGAACCTGAAAAGAGACGGAGTCCATCTCTTCA
>JAYYHM010000321.1:0-3584 GCA_036148415.1 Planctomycetota bacterium | reverse complement strand
CCTCGCATCGAGAATCGAAAGCCGATTGGCTAACCAGGAGGGTCGAGTTCAGATTAAACTACCTCCTCAAATGGAACGTAAAGCGTACGAGGGATTCAAGCTTGCCACGGGCATTGGCACAGCAGACAACTCTTGCTTTTCATGTCATCACCTGCCCACCTTCGGGTATTTCAATCGAGAAGCTCCGGTACCCAGCCTGAGAAACCGGGTATTGAGCCAAGATCAGTTGAAAAAGTCACTGATGTCTGATGTCCACGAATTCACCTCTCTGGATACACTAACCCTTAATCGTCTTCTTGCATTCATCGAAGCACTAAACGACGTACCTGATAACCAATTCCGTCCACTGATCCTGAATGCCACCGTGTTGGATACAACTGGAGATACTCAATGAAGTCGCTAAGCATTCACTCGAATAGCGTTGTAAGACTAACTCTGTTCATGGTGACCTTGGTCACCATGGGCAACGTGGCCGCTTGGGCAAACGATGCGGCGGGAAAGTCTATCTCCGGTAAAATCGTTGACACATCAGGCCAGGGAGTCGCCGGCGTGATGGTTTCCGCAATCGATGATGAACAGAGAAAGTGGATCTCTGTCTTCACCGATCAAGATGGTACCTTCGCGGTCGAGGGTCTACGTGGTGTGAAGCATCACGTTCGCACTCGTCTAATGGGATTGGTGGATGAATGGAAATCAGATATTGACCCAGGAACCACTGACCTGACCATCATCACCCAACCCGCTCACGGTGAAGAACTCGAGCTTCAACGTCCCGCGAGCAGCGCGTTCAGCATGCTGAAGTTTGATGATCCGCGAGACCGAATGAACTTCAAGATGATGTGCTCCTACTGCCACCAAGTCGGTTCGCTTGGTTTCCGCACCCCGGAGCAGCCTGTGGATTGGGAGACCATGATTCGTCGCATGGACGGTTTCGGAGGTTTGTATCCACACACACAAAACAGCATCGTTCAAAGATTAATGGACACCTACAAAGATGATGCAGTAAAGAATTGGCCAACCTTTCGACCTCCACCACCACCGATCGGTGCTGCGGCGGCTGCGACGATCACCATGTGGGAATTGGATGAACCTTTGAAAGGTTCCTTCCACGATTTAGAAATCGGTCCTGATGGGAATGTCTATGCAGTCAACATCAGTCAACATCGTCTTCTCGTTCTTAATCCTGAGACAGGAGAACAGCGAGCTCAACAGTACCCTCGCGGTACTTATGGCCCCCATTCGATTGAGACTGCCAACGATGGCAGCATGTGGACAACGATGTGCGCAACTGGCCAAATGGTGCGGTACGATGTCTCCACTCGACAATTTGAAACCTACAGCAGTGCCGAAGCCCCCAAGCGTCGTGGTGGATACCCGCATACACTACGCATCAATCCCAAAGATCCGGAGGGTTTGATTTGGTACACCGATGCCGGTTCCAACTCATGCTTTTCGATTCATCCCGTGACTCACCATGTCAAGGAATATCCGCTGCTCAGTGCGGGGCAGGCGATGGGCGCGGGTAGAGGTGAATCAAGAGGAATCACCCCCTATGGCATCGACTATTCCCCGGTCGATGGAATGATCTGGTACTCAAAACTGAATGGTAATCGAATAGGCCGCATCGATCCGACAGCACCCGATGGCGATGTGAAAGAATGGAATCCACCTTTCCGAGGACCACGTCGACTTCATATTGCACCTGATGGAATGATCTGGGTGCCGGGTTTTGGGTCGGGCGTCTTTGCAAAGTTCAATCCGAAGTCCGAGCAGTGGACTGTCTACGAGTTACCCGATGCGGAGAATCAGATCCCCTATGCACTGAATGTGGATCAAGAAGGAATCGTTTGGATCTGTGGAACACACAATGACACCATCAATCGATTTGACCCAAAAACGGAAACACTGGTCGAGATCCGACTACCAACTCGCGTCTCCTACACAAGGGAAATTGAATTCGACGATGAGGGAAACGTCTGGACAAGTACTTCGGGTCCCGCGCGGCACATGGAACGTGGAGTGGGATCGGTAATCCGCATCTCACTACCTCGTCAACTGCCCAACGAAGGTGGAATCAAGCTAGTCCCAAATTACCACGATGGAAATCACGACATTGGAAATCTTGCCATTGCTCCACGAGTTAAACCCTCCCTGAGCCCTGAGAAAGCGAAACTTTTCGCAAAAATTGATTCCGCGCCTCTCCCTGAGGCTTACAAAAGAATGCCTCACCAAGAGTACGTAGACACCCGACTCGCAGCTTTCCCCAGGCATAAACGAAATCAAGCGGGTTCACTCTTTAATGAGTTCAGGCAAGCTTTCCCCGATCGCCGGAACGATGGACAGTTCTACGTGAAAATCATTGACCACCTGATTCGTGATGACCTTCCCGTTACACGCCGCTTTGTAAAAAAGTGGCAACACCACTACTTTGGTAATGCCCCGAACCAGTTGGGAAGTCGAAATCTAGAGCGGGGAAAACAAATCTTCGAGCAGGCAACCTGCAGTCGCTGCCACAACATCGGACCGGGCGAAAAGAAACTTGGCCCGGATCTTTCGGAAGTGACGAAGCGATTCACGGGCGACAAACTCTTAACACAGATTGTCCGACCATCGGCGGAGATTCATAAAGAGTTCAAAACCGAATTGATCCTATGCGATGATGGTCAACTCCGAACAGGTCTTGTGATTCAGGAAACGCCAACTGAAATTCACTTTATCGCTAACTTACTGAAGCCTGAAAAAATGGAAGTGATCGAAAAATCTTCGATTGAGCAACGCAAATCAGCAGACATCTCTACGATGCCTGCAGGACTTCTTGACACATTTGGGGAGCAAGAAATCTACGATCTCCTCGCGTACATCCAAGGCTGGGAGGAGCCCAAATAATGGCCGGGATGGGACTGAGATGGAAACCGTTCCGTCAGCTCGCCTACGTTGCGATGCTACTTACCATTGGAATCCAAGAAACCCGATCCGAGGACTGGCATCAGTTCCGCGGTCAGAATTCCTCGGGGATTGGATCAGGTTCCCCGCCCGTCCAGTTTGGACCGGAAGAGAATGTAATTTGGTCAACGAAAGTTGCCCCGGGTCATAGTTCACCATGTATTGACGGGAAACGACTGTTTCTGACCTCCTTCAACACGGACAACTCCACAGTAAGCGTGGATTGCTTTGACCGAATCAGCGGTGAGCACCTTTGGTCTACACCTTTCCAAGTGGAGGCTTTGGAGAAAGGACACCCTTCGTTCAATCCGGCAAGCAGCTCTCCATGCTGTGATGCGGAGAATGTCATCGCTTACTTTGGTTCCTACGGTTTAGTCTGTCTAAACCACGAAGGTAAATTGATTTGGGAGCAGCTTTTACCCACGGCGAAGTCCTTCGGTGGTAATGCGACCTCACCAATGCTGCATGAGAATCAGGTTATTCTCTATCGAGGCAATTACGTTGACCACTATATCGTCTGCTTCGATAAAAAATCTGGGAAAGAATTATGGAAAGTGCAACAGACAGAGAAATTCACCGGGGAGATGGCTTGTACTGCTTGCCCCATCATTCATGACAACAAAGTCATTTGCCATTCCGCA
>JAYYHM010000320.1:0-3541 GCA_036148415.1 Planctomycetota bacterium | reverse complement strand
TTGACCTCCTCTTACCCATGATGGACGAGAGAAACCTAAACATCTTCGAAGAAGAAGGTGGTGCTGACTTTTCACATACCATCCACGTCGATGGCACAAGGTGGCGATTCCGAGTCAACATGCTCAAAGCTCTCGGGAATATCGGGTTGGTTGCCCGTCGAATCAATAACTTCATTCCGGACTTCCGCGGTCTTTATCTACCCGAGTCAATCGAGCAACTTTGCCATTACGATCAAGGCATGATTCTACTTGCTGGCGTGACGGGATCAGGCAAAAGTACGACCATTGGATCGATGCTGAACTACATCAACAGTATCTACCGCAAGCATATCCTCACTCTCGAGGATCCCATTGAATTTATCTTCACGGAAGACAAATCTCTGATTAACCAGCGTGAGGTTGGCCAGGACGTGAAAGACTTTGAGATTGGGATGAAACATGCCGTGCGTGAAGACCCCGATATCATTCTCGTGGGTGAGCTTCGTGACGAAGAAACATTCATGACCGCGATTCACGCCGCGGAAACGGGGCACCTCGTCTTCGGTACGATTCACGCTTCGAGTGCTTCAACGACCATCGGACGTATTCTCGATCTCTTCCCTGAAGAAATGCATAATGCAATCCGATCAGCGATTGCCTTTAACATGAAGGGGATCGTCGCCCAAAAACTTCTCAAGAGTATCAGGCCAAACGTACCACGTGTTCCCACCTGTGAAGTCATGACCTTCAGCCCAATGATCAGAAAATTGGTTCTTGAAGGTGAGGACCAAAAGCTACCCGATGCTATTCGAATTGGTGCCGAAGACGGAATGCAAGATTTCACCATGAGCCTAAAAGGTTTGATTGATGATGAACTCATCGATCGACCTACAGCTTTCGCGGTTGCACCGAACAAGGATGCGTTGAAGATGGCCCTGAAAGGCATTGACGTCAAGGCTCCAGGTATCCTGTAGCATCCACAAAGAGGGCAGCCATTGCCTTATTCTCACTGCGAGAATGCGGTGGATGGAGAAAATTTGACTCGAGACGGATGAGGGTTGGACCTCTGTTTAATATGGATCCACTCAAATTAAAATCAGCACACGCTCGAAAAAATTGGAAAATCCCCAAAATTATTAGGCTCAGTGAATGCCTCTCATCAGTCGGCAAAAGAAAGGCTAAACTATGAGTGCGATGCCTATCTGACCATCTGACATCAAAAACAGCGCCGGCGTCAGACTGAGTTTCAACTAGAATCTTATTAACACGATCATGCACTCAGTGCACATTGCGTCGGTGCTTAAAAAACGGAAGCGCAGGATCCTAAACATTTGTAGATCCGACGATCAACACACACTATATTCACAGAATGGATTGCCACCCGATGGCTGAACAACAAGAAATCCAACTTTGGCAAACTGTTGAACCTGTTGAGTTCATCCCGCGAATTAAAGATCAGTCTGAGTCTCAATCCCTGCTCATTCAAACCCGGCAAGCTGTTGGTTACTCGGTTGCCGGTGGACAACTCGCTCATGCCATCCAGGCACGTGCAACACACATGCTCCTAGACTACACCAAAGCGGCATGCGCGATTCGCTATCAGGTAGACGGTGCTTGGGAACAACTGCCACCGATGGAGAGAGAGCTTGCGGATGCAATGCTGGTGGCATTGAAGCAACTCTGCTTAATGAATGCTACCGACCGCCGCTCAACCCAATCAGGAAAGCTCGGCTTAAAAGTAGTCAAAGAAAAGTTCTCTCTGAGCCTTCAATCTCGAGGAACGCCCACCGGCGAGCAGGTTATGGCTCGAATTGAGCCGGACAAGGTACCATTCCAGCGAATGGCGGATTTGGGGATGCGTGACAAAATGTACGCACAATTTAAAGAAAGCCTTGACGCTCACGGGAATAATATCCTCGTCACCGCGCCAAAGTCCGAAGGTCTTACAACGACCTGGAATATCGCGATGGAAGCAGCGGATAAGTTGGTTCGAGATTTTCAATCCTTTGAACATCAGGACAATCCTGAACCAGAAATCATCAACATCAATCCGAATTTCTTTGGAGGAGATACCGAGAAAGATCTTCCGTCTGTGGTCAAGAGTGCCGTCCTTAAGGAACCGGATGTTTTGATTTTCCCGGAGCTCCCCGACCCCGCGTCGATGAAAATAGCTGTCGAACAAATTAAGAAGACGGATAAGCAGGTCTATTCGAGAATGGTTGCACCCAGTGCATTGCATGGACTGGTGAAGTACCTCGCAAAGTATAGAGAGAGCGCTGCTGAAATCGTCTCTTCGATTGGTGCGGTTCTGGGTCAAAGATTAGTCCGACGACTATGCGATCAGTGCAAAGAAGGATTCGAGCCCTCTCCACAATTACTCAAGCAACTTGGGATTCCGGCGGGTCGTGTAGCGATGCTCTATCGCCCGTTCGTTCCTCCACCGATTGAACAGCAAGTCGATGAAAATGGTCGACCCGCACCCATTGAACCCTGTGAAGCTTGCACTGGCCGCGGCTACCTGGGGCGAATCGCAATCTATGAACTCCTGATACCCGGCGAAAAGCTTAAAGCGGCGCTATTAAAGACTCAGGACATCAACAAACTGACACAGATTGCAAAAAGTGAGGGGCATCGCAGTATGCAAGCGGAATCGGTTCTTAGTGTGGCCCGCGGCCTCACCAGCCTCGATGAACTGAAAAAAGCGTTTGCCAAACGCTAGCAAATCACACTCGCTAGCACCGGCCCACGTGAGCCCGACGCCTCGACTCGGGGTCCTTCTTTGGGGCTAAGCCGTCAGCACAGGATAAGCCAGTGGTGCAGGGTAGGTGATTCGTCTTCCCTTCCAACCGTCTGGATTGATAGGATCTATGCGATCAGGAAAGTGCATGAAGCACCCAAACACTGCCCCATTGAATTCTACAGGCGTCACGGATGATGCGACTGCTCACAATCTTCGCGTGGATCACTACTTTTAGCCTATTACCGCTCACAGAATTCGACTCTGCGATAGGGCAACAAAATGGCGGGGCTTCTAATCGCGTTATCCAAAATTCAACGGGTCGCGTCACCACTCAGAACCCCGGTGTAACGATTCCGACGCAACCTTTTCCAGCCTTGAACGCTGCCGCCCAAGCGCAGTTGCAGACCCTGTTGAATAATTGGGAACAACAGAGCAAAGGAATGAAGACACTGGAATGTTCCTTCACTCGTTGGCACTACGATATGTTCGCTGCACCACAGGGACAATTTGCTTCACGTGCAGATGGGGTGATCAAATATGCCGCACCCGACAAGGGATTATTCCGTGTCGACCAACTCGTTTTTTTCAGTGGCTTTGACGCAAATCAACAGCCAATCCTTCAACCTCAACCTGGTCAGTTCGGGGAACACTGGGTTTGTAATGGTGAGCAGTTGATTGAATTCGATCAAAACCAAAAGGAGTGTCGAATTCAAACACTGCCACCGGACATGAGAGGACAAAAGATATTCAACAGTCCATTACCCTTTGTGTTCAATTTGGATGCACAACAGATTCAGCAGAGGTATTGGGTCAGGCAGGTTC
>JAYYHM010000319.1:0-3054 GCA_036148415.1 Planctomycetota bacterium | reverse complement strand
AGTTTAGGTGGGTTCGTGGCCGCAATTGTGACCGGTCCACGTCGGATGTTCTCTCGGTTATCTTTTTTGCTGAGTCGCTCGAAGAGAGTAAATTCCGAGCATGTCAGACGAAAGTCATCAGTCGTATTCTCGAACTTGTCTCGCAATGGCGTCACCGAGTGCATCACGGACGCTATCGATGGTAATCCGGTCGAAGATTTGTTGGAAGAAGCCACTCACGATCATGCGGGTTGCTTCTTTTCGAGTGAAGCCGCGGCACTTAGCATAAAAGATTTGCTCTTCGTCTACCTTGGCAGTCGTGCTGCCGTGGGTGCATCGTACATCATCTGCTTCGATTTCCAATCCTGGAATGGAGTCTGCACGTGCAGCGCTGGAAAGCACAAGGTTGTCGTTTCGTTGGTAACCGTCTGTTTTTTGTGCTTCCTTGTCTACTTTAATCATTCCCCGCCAAACCGTTCGGCTTTTGTCCTGCTGAGCCGACTTGTAGAGGAAATCACTCCGGCAGTTATCCGCCTTGTGGTGCTGAAGGGTGTGATACGCGATGTGCTGACGAGCTTCAGTGAACATGACGCCGTTGACTTGGCTGTTTGCGCCGGGGCCTACTAGGTCAACAGACTGGTTTACCTTCGTTAATTGTGAACCCATTGCAGCAAGAGTCCATTGCAGGGTGGCATCCCGATCTACCTGCGCTTTCTGCATCGCGAAGTTGAAGGTTTTGTGACCCCATTCCTGCAAGTTTACGTAACGTAGGTGAGAGTTTGCTTTCTGAATGATCTCGATTCCGCCGAGGTGCAAGCCGTTGGCCGCGGGATCGACACTATTGCACTCATGAAGAAGGGTTGCTTCCGCGTCTTCTTCAAGAATCACCAGTGTATGGGTGGTGTCGGTGCCGCCAGCAGAGATCACACTGCCGATATGTAAGGGTTGGTCAATCACGACGCCACGAGGAACGTAAAGGATCTGTCCTCCAGACCATACTGCCGCGTGAATAGCTGCAAACTTGTCATGCTCGATATCGGAAATGCTAAATAGATGCTCACGAATCAGTTCTTCGTGAGTCTCACAGTGTTCCTCCAATGAGCCAAAAAGAACGCCTTTCTCTCTCCAGCGATCAATAAGCGTTGCACTGAGGATTTTACTGTCAAGCGTCTCAATGGACCCGGCCGTCTCTAACCCTTCACGTAGTTGATGAGTAGCGGATATTTCGGCCTGATCAACCACAGAGTTTGAATTGTTGGGTAAAGCATAGCGGTTGATCTGGAAGGTTCGGATATCTGTGCGTAGCCATTCTTCATGCCTTCGCTCGGGCCATTGCATCGCTTCGGCCTTTTGCCAAGCATCAAGTCTCAGCGATGCAAGCCATTGGGGCTCATTTCTTTCTTGCTGGAAGTTCTCAAATCCAGCTGCATCGAAGGTGGATTGCGTGGTGGTTGTCATCGTAGTCTAGGGTTTTCGGATGGTAGGATGAGTGGTTTTCGTGCTGGCAATGAAATTTGCCTTGCTTCGATCAGTTTCGTTCTTTGGTGCAGAGCCTGATCAACCAACACTTCCTTCCATCTGTAATTGAATAAGCCGATTCATTTCGATGGCATATTCCATTGGCAATTCTTTTACCAAAGGTTCGATGAAACCATTGACAATCATGGTGCTCGCCTCTTGCTCGGTGAGCCCTCGACTTAACAGGTAGAACATCTGCTCTTCACCAATCCGCGATACGCTCGCTTCATGACCGATTTGGACGTCCTGCTCCGAAATTTCAATATAAGGATAGGTGTCACTGCGGCTTTCTGGATCAAGAATGAGTGCATCGCAGACAACGTTATTTTTACTGTTATGGGCGCCAGGATCAACTTTGACGAGTCCTCGGTAGCTGCTGCGACCACCGTTCTTACTGATGCTTTTACTGATAATCTGGCCTGTCGTGTTGGGAGCTTCGTGTACCAGTTTGGCTCCCGCGTCTTGATGTTGGCCTCCGCTCGCGAAAGCAATGGAAAGAATTTCGCCTCTCGCACCAGGTTCTTTCATGTGTACCGCGGGGTATTTCATGGTCAACTTGCTGCCCAAGTTTCCATCCACCCACTCCATCGTGGCATCTGCGTAAGCATGGGCACGCTTGGTGACTAGGTTGTAAATGTTGTTGGCCCAGTTTTGGATGGTGGTATATCGGCAGCGGGCGTTCTTCTTGACGATAACCTCGACCACCGCACTGTGGAGGCTTTCTGTCGAATACATCGGTGCTGTGCAGCCTTCGACGTAGTGAATGCTCGCTCCTTCATCGACGATGATCATCGTTCTCTCAAATTGCCCCATGCTTTCTGCGTTGATACGGAAATACGCTTGAAGTGGGAAGTTAATATGCACTCCTTTGGGTACATAGATGAATGATCCTCCAGACCAGACAGCACTGTTCAGTGCAGCAAATTTGTTGTCTTCGGGCGGGATGATTTTTCCGAAGTGTTCCCTGAGCAATTCTGGGTGTTCGCGAACAGCGGTGTCCGTGTCAGTGAAGATCACACCTTGATCCGCGAGGTCTGATTCGAGTGATCCGTAAACCACTTCACTTTCGAATTGCGCTTTGACACCTGCCAAGAATTTCTTCTCTGCCTCGGGGATCCCCAGCTTATCAAAGGTGTCTTTGATCTCTTGCGGTACGTCGTCCCAGCTTTTACCTTGGCTGTCCGTTGGCTTGAGGTAGTAGTAAATGTCTTGGAAGTCGATATCGATACTGCCACCCCATTTCGGCATAGGGCGTGATTCAAAGATCTCGAGTGACTTCAAGCGAAAATCGCGCATCCAATCCGGTTCACCCTTGATGTCCGAAATCTGGTTGACGATGTCTCGGCTCAATCCCTTTTGAGCTTTGAAAACACCTTTCGTTTCTGTCCGAAAGTTGTATTTGTTGATCTCGCCAATGTCTTCTTTTTCATTGGATGCTTGAAGATCAGTTGCCATGGTGAGTCCTGTTGGCTGATTCGATTAATTTATGATGAATGGGTATTGCAACTCATGCAAGAATTGCAAGTCAGTTTTCTCGTCTCGCGACTTGGTCCTAAG
>JAYYHM010000318.1:0-3798 GCA_036148415.1 Planctomycetota bacterium | reverse complement strand
ACGTAAAGTTAAGAATCACGAGAGTATGAAACCGGATTCACGTACCACAAAAGGTCTGGTAATTCTCTGTGAAATCCTGCGGCGCAGGCGTGGCATAACGATCCCATTCCGCGCGTCTCTCGAACGGCTCTTGAATGGCTTTTAGCAACTGCCGAAACTCCGCAAGATCCCACTCGTTATTTGCGGTATCCAGAGCCTGCTCAACCAGATGATTCCTTGGGATATAAAGTGGATTGATAGATCGCATCGACACAGCGACTTGCGAGACATCCTTTTCCGCCAGCATCTCCCGCCATCGCGCTAACCACGGTTCCCTCACCTCTCGATTACTGAATAGGGCATTGAATTCAGAATGCTCCTTATCCAAGACGTCTGCAAGATGACGCCAAGCGAGTGTATAGTCCACTTTTGCGGCTCTCATCATATCGAACCAATCATCGATCAATTTTCGTGTCTTCTCGCAATCACAGGCGTCCTGCTTTGACCCCGACAAACCAAGCTTCGCGCTGACGCCCGAGTACCAGTGTCGTTCAAAATGGGAAGTGAATTTTTCCAGCTCTGCCGTAGCAAGATCCACAGCACGTCCCTCATCACCGAAATCAATCAATGGCAAGAGTGTCTCGGCGAATCGGGCAAGGTTCCAGATGGCGATAGTAGGTTGATTGACGTAAGCGTACCTTCCCGCGTGATCGATAGAGCTAAAGACAGTCTTGGGATCATAGACCTCCATGAAAGCGCAAGGGCCATAATCAATGGTTTCACCTGAAACCGTCATATTATCCGTATTCATCACTCCATGAATGAAGCCAAACAACATCCACCTCGCGATCAGTTCGGCCTGACTCTGTACGACGCCGCGGATCAATAAGAGGTAGCGATCGCCGTCATCTTTGATTTCCGGATAATGCCGAGCGCACACGTAGTCTGCCAATTTTCTTACCTGGTCTACGTGGTTTCGGATAGCGAAAAACTGGAACGTGCCGACTCTCACATGGCTAGCTGCAACTCGTGTGAGTACAGCACCTTTCAGTAGACGTTCCCGCATCACCGACTCACCTGTCGCCACCGCAGCAAGTGAACGCGTGGTGGGAATGCCCAAGGCATGCATCGCCTCGCTGATCAGATATTCGCGTAGCACGGGGCCCACTGCTGCTTTTCCATCACCACCCCGGGAGAAGGGCGTGACTCCAGATCCTTTCAATGCAACATCCCGACGGACTCCGTTCCTATCCATCAACTCTCCCATCAGCAAGGCACGCCCGTCACCCAGCTGTGGCACTAGATTTCCAAATTGGTGCCCCGCATAGGCCTGTGCAATCGGCCTCCCATCCCGAGGCAGCTGATTACCCGAAAAAATTTGCTCGATAGTCCCAGGAGTAAGCAGATCTGCGTCCAATCCTAACTCGTCAGCCAAAGCAGAATTGAATTGCAATAACGATGGATGAGGAGCAGGAGCAGGTTTGACCGAAATACAAAATTCGCCTAACTCATCTGCATAGCTATGCTCAAAACCCAGAGAAATTTCACTCGGACTTGATTTCATGACGTTGAAGTTCAATCTGGCGATAGAGTAAGCCGTCTTTCCGAGGAGAACAGTGATTCTCTTGGTCGGTTCGACTGAATAGGATTAGCAGTGGTAAGAAAGTGTAGCGAATCTAATCGATGGGTATGTATAGTTTTCTCTTCTACGGATTGAATGATAGAATCAGGGAAACACCCGAAAGCGAAATCCAGGAAGAGAAGATGAGATTAATTGCTGCCTGCTTTATGTTCTTGATGCTGTTGGCCCATCCATCGTGGGCTGAAGAGGGCATGTTCCCCATCAGTGACATCGGTGGATTGAACCTAAAAGACAAGGGTTTATCACTGACTGCCGAAGAGATCTTCAACCCAGACCAGACCTGCCTCGCTGACGGGATCTGTAAAGTCAACGGATGCACGGGTTCTTTTGTTTCTCCTCAAGGGTTGATCATCACGAATCACCATTGCGCGTCTCGAGCTATCCAGAGCCTGAGTTCAACGTCCAATGACTATCTCAAAAATGGCTTTGAGGCAAAATCGCTTGAAAACGAGATTCCCGCTGCTGGATACACCGTCCGGATCACAGAATCCTTTGAGGACATCTCTGATCAAGTTCTATCTGCGATAACGAGCGAGATGACTTTCACCGAGCGTACCAAAGCCATTGAGCAGCGTCAGAAGGAACTAGAGCAAGCTGCGGAGCAGCAGAATCCAGGACAACGAGCTGAGGTTGCCGAAATGTTTGCCGGCAAAACCTACGTACTTTTTCTCTACACCTTCATTAAAGACGTAAGACTCGTTTTTGCTCCCCCCGCTTCCGTTGGGAACTACGGTGGAGAAGTCGATAATTGGGAGTGGCCAAGACATACGGGCGACTTCTCTTTTATGCGTGCGTACGTGGCCCCCGACGGATCAACAGCGGAGTACTCCGAAGAGAACGTACCCTACCAACCAAAACGATTCATTCAAGTTGAGCCCAAAGGTGTGGACGAGAATGACTTCGTGATGCTAATTGGTTACCCGGGCCGCACATCAAGACACAAGACTGCGAGTTTTCTTGAGTACGAACAGAATGTCCGTCTGCCATACATCGTTCAACTCTACCAATGGCAAATCGAACAGATGCAACAAAGCGGCAAAGACGATCGCTCGGTGATGCTTAAGCATTCATCGAGAATGAAGAGTCTAGCGAATGTTGAAAAGCGATCCCGCGGACAACTCAAAGGGCTTGTTCGTAAGAGAATCGTCGCGACCAGGAAGGCAACGGAAGCAGATCTGCAGGCGTTTATTCAGGCAGATCCCCAACGCAATGATCAATACGGCCGATTATTGAGTGAGATTGACGCGGTGTATGGAGAGATGGCACGGAATCAATATAAGCTTGATATCGAAAATATTCCTTCGGCTAGCCGATTGATGTACTTTGCGTTCACACTTTACGACGGCGCCGTCGAACGACAAAAGGAAGATCTTCAACGTGAAGCTCCGTATATGGATCGCAACATTGATCTCACGCAGCGGCGGCTCCTTCTTGCGGTCAAAGATTTTCATGCTCCTACAGACCAAATCATTCTCAAGGAGATGCTTAGTCGCGTTAGCATGGCGGGGCCAAAGTTTAAAGAAATCTCTGATGATTTGCCTGGGATTGATACGATTCCCGCCCTCTATGCCAAAACATCTCTTGGGGATCCGGAATTCGTAGAATCATGCTTTGGCAAGACACCGAAGGAATTAGCAGCGATCCAAGATCCAGCACTCCATGCGATCATCAAACTCTATCCGGTCTACATGCAACTGCGGGAAGAAGCGAAATCACGAGAGGGTAAGCTGGATCAACTTTACGGAGATTTAGTGACCGTGAAGCAAGCCTTTCAAAGACAAAGTTTTGTTCCGGATGCGAACGCCACATTGCGTCTGACTTATGGATCGGTCAAAGGATATTCTCCAGAAGATGCCGTCTACAAATCGCCCATCACAACATTGGGCGGAGCGGTGGCAAAAGCGACAGATTCAGCTCCGTTCATGCTTCCAGAATCCATCATCAAGAAGCATGCCCAACAAGAATTCGGCCAGTTCAGTCATCCCACTCTGAAAGATGTCCCTACCTGTATTCTCTATAATACCGACACAACCGGTGGAAACTCGGGGAGTCCAATTATCAACGGTGAAGGAAGACTGGTCGGTGTCAATTTTGATCGTGCATTTGAAGCGACGATCAACGATTTCGCTTGGAATGAATCCTACAGCAGGTCGATTGGTGTCGATATCCGTTACGCT
>JAYYHM010000317.1:0-3262 GCA_036148415.1 Planctomycetota bacterium | reverse complement strand
CCATTCTGGATCAAGACTCACCGTATTTTGTTTTGGGTGGCGAGGACTGGGATATGCGAACCCTAAATATCCGAGATAATGCTTGTTTGGATTGCCACCGAATTGGAATGAGTACACTATCGCTATTCATGCGAAATGGATGGGATCCAAATGAGCACATGCCTCCGACTAATCCGGGCAGTCTTGCTGATGACCTAAACGAACTTATCAAGGTATGGAACGAAGGACCAGAGAAAACAGAGGAAGCGAATTGGGTTGTTCCTCCAATGAACGGTCAACCGATGAAATCAGTCGTGGACGACTACCCAAATCAGGCGTTCTTTAATGATCCAAATTATTCACCACTGCCAGTCGGCAGAAAAAACGCAGCTACCGGTATGGCTAACGAATCCAAACGGCAATCGCTTTCCCAACAGCTGAAGGCGATGGTTGATACCGGAACACTATCGAAAGAAGATGCAGAAGAGATTTTCCAATCCGCTTTCTCCGATTGAAATAGTCCTATCCCACCAACCTCAACATTAATAAAAATCATATGAAATATTTCATCACACTCTGTCTACTAACACTCCTTCTGCCAGCAGTATCAGTGGCTCAGAACAAGGAAGTCGATTGGAACGAAGCCTACCAGAAACTACTTTCTGCAGATCCTGCTGTCCGAAAGAAAGTGGAAAACGGACAGGCGACAAAAGCCGAGGTCATCAAATGGCTCATGGCCCAAAGCAAGGAAAATGGAGCCACGGAAAAGGACTTCAAAATCCAGAAAAAAGGAGCAAAGAAACCGGAAAGCCAGGACAGCAATAGTATCCCTAATCCTAGTTCTTTCCAAAAGAAACTCGCGGAGATGGTTGAGTCAGGAAAGTTATCCAAGGAAGAAGCAGCAAAGCTTGCAGCAACCATGCAAGGCAATAAAAAGGAAACGCCATCAATCTCCAAGGTGGAGAAGACGGACTGGGAAAGCGAATACAAAAAGCTCATGGAAAACCCGACGGCGCGAGCGTGGATCGAGAAAAAGAATGTCCCAAAGGAACAGGTGATCGAATACCTCAAAGGGCAAGCAGCAAAGAAGACGAAGCCCGCAGGTAAAGGCAGAACAGCGGGATCAGCAAAAAGACCGGATCTTTTCCAGTTCTATGCATTGGTCATCGGTCGATTGGTGACAAAAGACAGTGAATTAGGAGAGATGCAAATAGACGTAGACTACGTGATCAGTGAAAACCCAAAAGTGAATTCGGAGTTGGTTGGGCAGCGCGTAAGGATGGAAGGAGTCTCCGGCCAATACCTTGATTCACTCTTACGAATCAAGCGTGGTGAAACCATCAAGGTTAGAACTGGAACCTATGACTCCAAGACCAAAGTCCTTGGCTTCGGATACAAGTTTCATGTACTCGAGACCACCGAGCCGTTCGAGCCTAACCATTTCGGTATCCCTCCCGATACGTTTCGCGGATTCGCGGGCGAACTAACGGGCAAAATCATTTACTCCACCGGATACGAAGTTCTTCTCGAAGTGGAAGAAGTTACTCCAACAGAAAACAGTCGAGCAGAAACACCTAACTCGATTACGGGTAAAAGAATTCGAATCGCGGGCTTCTTCAACGGACATCAAGAGGCCTATGCTGATCTTAGCGCCGGTGACCAGATCACTGTGAGTGTAGTTCACAGAAATCCAAACAGTGATGCTGTCACCGTTACCCAAAAACTCGAGGTCCTGCAGTGAAAAGACTCTCCGTTGGAATTTATTGTTTTCTAATTCACGGTTACATCGTTTCACTCGACGTCCCCTCGAGTTGCGCGGTGGATTGGGCCGGTGTAGTGGCTCCGGCTTCGGAGAGGTTCGCCAGTAGGGATACTCCAGCTGTCCCTCACTTTCAGAAGCATGTAGTTCCTCTACTTGGTCGTCTCGGTTGCAATTCAGCAAAGTGCCATGGATCTTTTCAGGGGCAGGGTAATTTCCAGCTCTCTCTTTTTGGATTTGATTTCCTCGCAGATCATTCTGCACTGACGAACGAAGGTCCGAGCGGGCAAGAACCAAGGATCGATCTCACCGATCCAGATCAGAGTTTAATCAGCCTGAAACCATCCGGAGAGGAACCCCACGAGGGTGGCCAGCGATTCCGGGTAGGATCATGGGAACAGCATCTTCTCTTGCGCTGGATTGAATCCGGAGCTCATGTCGATCTGATTCCTTCAAATCCCGATCCAACAACTAACATTGCAACTGAAGTAGAACAGGAGTTCTTCCTCACCGAAGTTAAGCCCCTTCTGGAAGATCATTGTTACGAGTGCCACGGCTTTCAGAATAAAAAAGGCGGCCTGTCTCTTCGAAGCAGAAACGACCTGCTTCAGGGGAGTAGCAATGGTCGGGTCGTCAATCTAGAGGAACCGGACCGTAGCTTGATTCTGTCCGTGGTAAATACCGAGGATCCCGATCAACAGATGCCACCCAGTGGCAAATTGCCCGCAGAGAAGCTTCAGATTCTAGAAGACTGGGTAATGATGGGGGCCCCTTGGGCGGAGGACGGAGGAACCCCAAGCCGAACCAATGCGCTGCGACTACAAAGCTTACACTGCGAACCGAGTGAACTCGTTTTCGATGAGAACGAGCAAGCGGTAAAGATCCGGGTCATCGCTGAGTGGGAAGATGGCACACTGGAGGACGTCACCTGCTTGGCCAGATATCAGACTAATGATGATTCGGTAGTCAAAATCACCAAAGATGGAATCGCAAATTTTACCGGGGAAGGCGATACACATATCGTCATCTATTATGACAACGGAGTGGCAGCGATCCCAGTGATCCGACCGTACCTGAGCCAGAAGACTTCACCTCCCTCAATCGCGGCAGTACCCACGCATCCCATTGATCAATACATTCAGGCGAAGTTAGAGAAATTGGGTCTACAAAGTTCCCCACTTTGCTCCGAAACAGAATTCCTACGCCGGCTCTCGATCGACTTGACTGGCACGCTGCCATCACCGGATGAGATCGCAAAATACCTCCGAGATCCGTCTCCGAACAAAAGGCTAAACAAAATTGATGAACTGTTGAATACCACCAGTTACACAGCCTGGTGGACCAACAAACTTTGCGACTTCACCGGATGTAATCCGAAATCCATCAGCAGCCTGCTTGAAGAAGCTCGAGAGGAGGGATATGTCAAAGCATCACAATGGTATGACTGGATATTCCAGCAAGTGGAGATCAACCGGCCCTATGATCAGATCGTAAAGGAGCTGATGCTAGCGGATTTAGACGGCT
>JAYYHM010000316.1:0-6578 GCA_036148415.1 Planctomycetota bacterium | reverse complement strand
CGGGTTCGATTTTTCCCACTCATCATATTTCGACCATTCCCATTGTTACGACCAAAATCGTGATCGTCCCAAGTACCCATCATTGGAGTGTGAGAAGCCAGTGCTGCGAGTTCAGGAATCTGGAGGAACTTACGATGTCGTTCCCGCACGATGTTCAGGTCACTTTGGTCAATGTAGGGCGTGTCTCCCATAAGAAAAATTGCATCCGGCTGCAGTGCTTTCATCTCCTGCCATATCGGGTTGGGTTCGATATCGATGCATGATGCAAAGCTGACCGAAACTCGACCCGTGCTGCGATCGGGGTTCACCGTACGGAATGAATGCTGGTCGTCAGCTGGGACAAGCATATTGCCTGCACTGTCACTGATACTGTAGGTATAGATTGAGTTGGGTTCTAATTCTTGGATAGAAAACTTCGCCACAAAATCGCTCATCAGCGATGCCATGGATGTAAGCGTTTGAGTCCTTTTTCCGTTTTTATAAAGTGATAGCTGAAGCTGCGATTCTGTATTCCCAGGTCGGTACAGAACGTTGGCGGTTGTGGCTTCAACTGTTCCCACAATGGGACCCATCTCGGTCTGTGCATAACTAATTTGTACGCTTAGAAAGATGTAAAAAAGGTATTGGAAAGTCCACTGGAAACCCGGAATCCGGAACGCCGCCAGATGACTAAAAACCAACAAAATAATATTTGTGCAGCGCATCGATATTCCTGACTTAAATTCCACGGTTGCTCTTCATCGAGCTGGGTGATTGAATTGAAGGGGTTCAGAGGTTGGTGATGGTTTTGGGGCGGATACGATTCTCGGGAAGCAATCTAAAAATTGAACCTGCTACGAAGCAGAGAGAATCTTGCTGATGTCAATCAAGTGCATTTGTCGTCCTTGATTCTCATGCGGTGAATCAATGCAAATGTAACGACTGTTCGGGCTGAATCTTGGATGTGTATCCACTCGCCATTCACCTGCGTAAATCTTGGGTAGTGGAAATCTTCCAAGATCGATTCTCCGCTTGGAGGTGACATGGAAAAGGTGTGGGATCTGCACCCGTTCTTTGCCTTTCGGGTAAGTATCATTCAGGATCCATTCATTGCCGGGCAAGTAGCTGAGGTGTCCGCTGCCATCAAGGATGTCTCGCCCCACCTGCTCGAGGATGCCACTGTCTCGATCTTGAAACAAGAAGTTTCCCCATTGGTTACTCCCGTCGTAGTTTTTGGATTGAGAAAGAATATGGTTTCGATCTCGCCAGATAAAATGTGAGGCGTAGCCATTGGGAATCACGATGCGGATATCCGTGCCATCGGTATTGGCTGTGATCAATCGAGTAAGCCGGCGGCCACTTTTATACCGCCAACGATGCAATGCAATAAAGCGAGTTCCATCAGGATTGAACAGCAGGTGATTGAAATAGTGCTTCACTTCGGGTTGGTTGTCAGGGATTTCACCTAACGCTGCGATCTCTTTGAGTGAAAGGATCAGTTTTGATAAACCGGTTTGCAGGTCAATATGAAAGATACCCGAGTTCGCTGGCGCCAATTCGTTTTCATATGGGTCAAGTCGACCGGCGTATCCATATCCAGGGCGGACCGAAGCTATTCTCGCAAAATCAGTGGTGACAGAGTTTTTCACGTCAGGGCTGACTGAATAGACCGGGTGGGGAATGGTCAGGCGTTCTCTGCTGTATACATCCAGAATTCTACTGACAAAGCGACTGCCTTCTCGGTCATTCCAGATCACCTTAGACTTGGACCCCGGCAACCACTGTAACATGCAGCCCTGTTGCCAATTCCATGTGCTTGTACTTCCCAAATCAATCCAACGATCGTTTTCCTGGAGATCCACCATTCCAATGATAATTTTATCATTAGGTTGAGGAGAACGATGTTCAAAACCCACTTTCATGCCAAGGACATATCGGCTCGATGGGTCAAATTGCAACTTGTCGTAATATCCAAACCAATGATGATCCGGTCCCCGAGTGATCACTCGGGTTGGTGGAAAATGAGAAGCTTGAGAAGCGATTCCGGTTCGTTCTGCAGCAAGAAATGCTGCACTACCAAGAGTGTTCAGCAGCAGCTCGCGGCGGGTCCGCAAAGGATTCTTCATGTGATCATCCCTTTTGAACGTTATGGTGAAAAAGTACAGCTTACGCTTCCGACATCAATGATCTGCACCCTGAGTTGGCATCGCTCTCTGGGTGGGATCGGGATGAGCGGCGTGGGAGATCCCGGAATAACAAGTGCTCCCGCCTCCAGTGCTTTATCCTGTTTACTAAGTTCACTCACCAGCCAGCGAAGAGATTCTAATGGTCCTCCCATGATTTCCAACGCTAATGCTTCCGCTTCAAGTCGATCATCCAGGTAAACCGAGAATCTTTCGGATTCAAAGTTTAGGGAACGAGGCGATGCCTCGGCTCCACCGACCACCAGACCAGCATGAATACCTCCAGAGCAGATGAGTTCGGAAAGGCAGGGTGGCTGCCTCCAAAATCGATAGTGGTGTAATTCAATTCCCGGACTGACGCTGGTGATTCCATTAAGTAGTTCTTCGTCACTGAGTGAATTCCCGAATAGTGTCCGACCTATCTTGATCACCATCTCCGGCTCAACAGCGCAGTCCACGAAGTCACGAAGCATGAAATGTTCGTCTGTTGAATAAATCCTCGGCTGAAAAATTGGAGCAAGTATTGGAGAGTTCAGGCCAAACTGTTTTTGGATCGCAGCGCTGGTGCAACCTACCTTGTAGCCCGCGATTCTCTCTCCACGGTTGATCTTCGCTTGGGTAACGAGAGATTGAACTTGATAAGCTTCTTGTGCACTTAGCCTGTCAAAGTCATACCGAGTACCCTTGGGCCACGATCGAGCGTAAAAGGCTTCGGTGAATTGATCTGCAATGTGTGTCAGATGCTTCATGGTGAATCCATTGACTTGCACGAGGAGTTGTTGGCCGATCTTGGCCTAGGAACCATTCGTTTTTCCAGCGGCCCATTTGATGGCTTCCACAATGTGTTGTTTGCCAAAGTCTGTTTCAAGAGACCGGACATCGTGTCCTAATTCTGTATAAAAAAATCGCCCTCCCTCGTTTTCATGTAGCCACGCAATCGGATGATCTTGACCCATCGGTTTCCCGTCACGGGTTTGAAAGTATTCCCGAACGGGCTCGTAGGTCGACTCATCTACCCTAAGTAGAACTTTGAAACCGGGTAGGGACGAGACACTTTGTGTGTGGTTTGTCCAGTCCGCAGTATATTTGAAACTGAGCCCGTGCCCCCGCACCGTTGGATGATCTTTCATCGCTGGGTCAACGGTAACGGTGGCTTCTAGGTATTCGGAATCGCTGTTGAAATCACAGCCGCCCAATTGACTCAACCATTCCCACTCCGTCTGGTGAACCAAGGCAGCATGGAGTGCTACAATTCCTCCACCCGCACGGTACCAGTCTCGAATACGTTCTCGCTGATTATGATCAAAGATTTTGGTGAGTTCATTGGCATTATTTAGAATCAGCACTTCGTACTGGTCAAGAAAAGATAAATCCTTGGGGTTCTCGGTGATGTCGATCTGCATCCCTGTCACGTCAGAGAGTCTCGCCAGCCAACCACTGATGGCGGCAGTTTCCGGATGGCGGTACCAGCCTGTCCCCGCAAAGACTAGTGCGGATCCAACCCCGGTGGGACTCCGATTGGGTTGCTTCTTTACCTCATCATGAGAAAAGGACGATTCATACATCCCAAAACTGACCAGGCATAACAGCAGCATTCGGCGGGTATTCATTTTATTCTCTCTCAGATTGAATTTTGCTTTCCGCATACTAGCTTTCCTCTGTTTAACGTAAATCGCTGAGCCGGAAGCAAACAGTAACGGATCTATCAATTCGGTTTCACTCGGCCGGATCTTGGAACCCTGCGAGAAATTTGTGCCAACTACACTGGCTGGGCGATGGTCGCATTGGTTTTCGAGAGCTTTGTGCGGAGTGGATGGTTTAGGTATCGCAGACTTGTCCAATCTGTTGGCTCGCCGGTCGACGTGATTCTATGAAGCCGGATTGTAAACCTGCTTTGTGAGTGATGCATCCGTGTGACTTCGGTTTGCCCTAGGAGTTCACGTATTTTCCACTGTTGACTGTGTTGGGGTAATTTGGAGTTTCCCCATTTCAGTCGACTCCAACCATGAACAAAATGCCAGGGCCAGACCTGTCAGGGTTCCTCATTCGATCCAGGACAGGCTCCAAAACGACCTATCGTGGGGCGGCATTATTGACGATATGCTAGTGGGATGTCCGATCCAGAAATCTACGTCCGAGACCTTTTATGGGCGATTAACAGTCCGCAACTGATGCGTTTTGAGAACGAGCCAGCCACGGACTTTGCATCAGTCTCTCAGGCTGATATTGATGAGCAGCATCTGATGGATTGGTTATTGAAGCGACCTCAGAAACGAGTGGGGCGCTACTTCGAGAGATTAATCGTGTATTGGGTTTCTCAGTTGCGCCGATGTGAGATTCTGGCGGAATCGCAGCAGATGGTATTGAACGGCCGAACGGTGGGTGAAATTGATTTACTTTTTCGGGACGAGCAAAGCCGCCTGACGCACTGGGAGATTGCTGTAAAGTTTTATCTTCAGCTTCCCGGGGACGAATCAGGAAGCTTTCACTACATTGGGCCCAATGCCAGAGACTCACTTCGAAAAAAGCGTCAAAAGTTGCTCGATCATCAGTTGCCCCTTAGTGCTCAGTTCTATCCAGAGGTGGAAAGACGCCAAGGATTGGTGAAGGGCCGCATTTTTTATCATTGGCAGCGAGGTGAGCGAGAGATTCATTCAAACGAATTAATGAATGAACATTTATCAGGTCGATGGCTGAGATTTGGTGAACTATCTGATTTCCTCTCGCAAAATCACAATCGGTATCAGATTCTTTCCAAGCCATTCTGGCTAGCGGATCAGATTGCCCATGCCTCTTCCTGTGAAACGCTAGATGCTCCCGCGATAGCCGGTATTCTCAACAGCCAATTTGCTACCGAAGGTAGGCCAGTGTTGATCTCGGTGTTTGAGCAAAATTCAGATCTGGATGGCCGTGCATTGGTGCATGAAAAAGAGAGATGTTTCATTGTGCCAGATCAATGGCCGTTGGCTTGAAACTATGGATAGTTTTCCATTGAAGGATGGGCAAATCCCTTCTTAGGTTTTTAGGTACGCTCGACCTTGGTTTTCTGAAGGTCCATTCGTTGCCAAGCGAGTAAGGCGATGGATAAATGAGCGATGGAACTAAGCCACTCCACTGTGGTCAGTTGATTGTACATGCGGTGGCCTATCACAAATTGCACTCGGTCGGTGATCTCGTAATTTGAAACATCAATCACGCTATCAAGTTGATGATGTACAAAGAATAGTCCGCACAGGGATCCTGCAAGAATCAAGTTGATTGTGGTCAGAGAGGTGGCATATCTCTTGAGGAGGGAATCTCGATTCAATAGAGCCTGCTGCCTTACCTGCCAGCCATTCACGAACATCAAGACGACAGTCATGCCCCCGAGGTATTGCAAAAGCTTGGTGACCCTCTGCGTGATGAGTCCACCATCCATGGGGTCTTCAAGCACATCATGTGAGATGCGAACCACGAATCCAGTGTAGAAAGTCAATCCACCCCAAAACAATGAGAAACAAAGCAGTAGAAGAATTCGAAAGCCGGGAATCATGATGGGGTTACCTCGAAGTCACGAAAGCCACGATGGTCATCCATTCGAGCTGATTTTCCGTAGACGTTTTTTTCTCTTGGCTAGCTTCGGTAGAAAAAACAGATAAATGCCAGTCACCCAAAGGACATTCAGGACGAGCGCGGTAGGCAGAAAGATGCCAAGTTTGGTCCAGTCACCGAAGAAGCTCCCATCGTGTAAACTTTCGATAAGATCTGATCTTCGGTAAGCGACTTGGAGAATCTCGCCGCTGCCCGTATCCACTTGAATTTCCCAACGATTCCTAGCGCGAATCTTCAGCATGCCTTTGCTTGGCCTCACATCCAGTCGGTCTACATCATTCCAAGTCTCAATTTGAGCCTGCTCCACCGTTTTGGCAACCTGCAGAACCTTTTCGAAGGAGATCTCGGGAGGGGAATTTGTGCCCTTTAGAGTGCGTGGCTGAATCCAATCGGATTGCTTTTTGAGCTGGAGGACCACGCCAGTGATTAGGACACATAAAGCGGGGAACGCGATCAGAATCGATCCCCAGCGATGGACGATGCGATTGAAATGGGATGCTTTCATGAACCTATTATGGCTGGTCGTATGGTATTCAGTTCGTTTGAGTCTCTCATTTCTCACTCACTTTGTACTTTTTCGGCTCTATCCTACTCAAAGGGGCGAAGTTTTGATTTTTCGCCAAAAACTCGTTTGCTCACAGCATTTTCCGCAGTCAAGCTGAGTGCTTCACTTTAGTTTCCACATGGAGTAGCGAAAATGGTATTTCGACACGCAGCAGTACTAGCGACGGCTCTTTTCGTGTTCACTTTGATTTTGGGTAGGCCTGAGCAAGTATTTGCCCAGGAGTCTCAGCAGGCAGATACGAGCAAGGAAGATGCTGCACT
>JAYYHM010000315.1:0-7034 GCA_036148415.1 Planctomycetota bacterium | reverse complement strand
CCCACTTCCGATTCATGAGTGGATAATTCTTCTCCAAAAGTTTCCCGTGAATTTTCAAGATCATCCGGTTCGTCTGCTTCGTTTTCATCCTCTATTTTAAAGCCTAATCCAGCACCGAAACCGCCCGCAGATTGCTTGGTGGATGACCTTCGAGGCGAATTCTGTTTCGTTTTCCGTTTCTGATTCTCTGTCACTGGATCGGTCATGGAATCGACTGCCACGCCCTCAACCGACGACTTTGATGTTGCCGATTTCTTCAGTGATGTCGCAGGTTGTTCCGACTCCCTTGGGGTGAAGCCAATATCCTCCGCTAGTTGACCCCACGCGTCCCCTTTATCCTCTTCGATGTTCTTCGGCTGATCTATGGTTTCAGTCTGAGCTTTCTCTCGGCTCAAACTGTCTTCCTGGGGTGAAAGTACGCTTGCCGTTTGATGGCTACCCACTTGGCTCGCGGTCGTTTCAGGCTCAGGACTAGCCGATGAATCGCTAGAGCTGGTTAGCTGCGCGAGCGAGGTCGCTTCCGCGCTTTCATCTCGAGCGCCAAAGCCGGGTAAGACTTTAGGAGGAGTCGTTGAGGTTAAGGCATCCAGAACATCTTCGCGGGTTATTTTTTTTTCGCTATTGGGTTCGATCGATGGGTCGGCTTCGTTGGCAGGTTTTGATGCGGCTACCGGCTCCGCAGCAACATCCGGTTCATCTTCCGATGGAGTCTTTAAGGCTTCTCCTGAGCTGGGAGGCCCATCTGACGTGATCTGAGATTCAGGTGACGGACTAGCGATTGCGTTGTCTTCACCTTGATCCGACGACGGCTGTTTTGTCTTTTTTTCTTCCTGCGATTTTGCGGGGCCTGGTGTACCGAGCAAGTTGGCAAGAAAATTCCAATGATCCGATTTCATGAATAGAAGTTCGCTGTTTTTTCGATGTGAAGGTTCGCTAGAGGTCAACGACCGCGTGCTGCTGTCACCGAGTACTTCCGACTATGGGTGGCGCGACTTCAGCCGTCTTCTACTAAGCGTATGTTTCTTTGTTTGGTGTTTCAGGCATCACACACCCGGGGTGCGTCTTGTGGGATCCCCGAGTTGTTATTTTGGGATTCCCCGACTTTCAGGATTCCTGAAGAATTCGTTTTCTCGCTTGGGGATTCGCAAGGCCTCGCATCGACGAATCCGATGAGAATTGCCTTTTCGAGGTACTAATGTATATCCGCCAAAGTTTTTTCACCCAAGGCCATGCGCCCTGATCCCAAGCAATCCGTCGAGATTATTCATTTTTTGGTGTCCTTTTTGATAGGAAACCCCCATTCGAGTGGTTTATGTCATCCACCGAGTTTTTGTCGCAACGATCGCCCGAATGGATTGAGTTTTTTAAGGCAAGCAGGGCTTCGCAGGCCGTTTCACCTCAGGACAGCCTAGCGGCTGTGTTGCTTGGCTCGTTTTATGCCAAGGCTGCCGGAGTTCATTGATAGCATTAAAAACTCGTAAAAAACGGTGTTTTTTTTACGGTGTAGACTTTTTTCTCCGGCGTCGGTGTCATAGGCTTTAGCCGATCAGTCAGGGATTATTCGCTCGGGATGTTTGCATCGGATGAGCCGATGCAACCGAGCGTGGGGACTGTTTTCAAAGGATGTTGAAAGTAGGAGCTTGCCATGACCCGGATTCCACTTAGTCGCGCGGAAGAAGAGGCTCGATTGCGAAGAGAGAGACTGGATCTGAGTATCGCTGAAATGGGGTTGTCCGTGAGAACGACCAATTGCCTTGAGGAGACCGGGATTCTTACCGTTCGCGATCTGCTAAATGCGACTCCGCGACGTCTATTGTCGATCAGCAATTTCGGGGAGAAAACCCTTGAAGAGGTCTACTCCGCTCTGGAAAAGCTAGGTTTTTATCGACCCAGTAGGGAGCCAGTTGGTATTTAGTCTTTCATGACACGACCCGTCTGAAAGGTTATCCCTTCGTTTGACACCGGATCGACTGCTTAATTGGAACGATTTTCGTGGCCCGAAATGTTAGGCAGTGTAAATCGGCAGGAAAATCGGTGAGGTTGTTGGCTGCTTGACTGCGTCACTCCGTCAAACTTATTTCGACTTCTTTTCAGGATCACCGCCCTTGACGCGAATGCCTCGCCTACCGATGCCCTGGAGCAAGAAGCGTGGGCAGCGTACTCTTGGCAGTCCATTTGCGGGAGTGGCGGGGGAAGTGGCATTTTCTACCGCTGCGTTTCTCTCCGGGGTTTTCGGCTTATCGTTGGTGCTGATTAGTCGTTTCGCTCCGCAGCAAGTCCCCGATCAAGTGCCTGCCGAGGCTTTATCAAGCAATCTGAGCAGTTGGGTCATGGGGATTGTTTCCGTTGCAGCCATTGTGATTGGTGCGACAAGGTTGATTTTCCGAGTGATGCACCTCAACGCCAGCGATGAGATGAGATCGGTTATTGCCACCAAGGCTGCTGCTTTGGAGCGTCTGGCACCCGGTCAGGGTGGCGAATCCGGCTTACCTAACGTTCCAAGAGGAAAGTCGATCACGGATAGCCCAGGTGAGTACCTGAGTTATCGCCTACCCATTCTTGCTGGACAGGATGGGATTCTCGGCCCCGCATTGCTCGCTTTATTTTGGAATACCGCTTGGATCATTCTGCTGGCTGTTGTGGTTTCCGGATTCTGGATCGATCGCCCCCGTTGGATCATCGCCGGCCTTTTAATCCCATTCGCATTGATTGGCAGGTGGTCTTTTCAGTACTTCGTCAGCCAGATGCGTCAACGCCTAGGAGTTGGGCCGACTGTGGTGGAAATTAGTGATCATCCGTTAAAACCGGGACACGCTTACGAGGTTTTTGTTTCTCAGGGGGGACGATTGAAGTTAAAAAGACTCTCGGTAGAGTTAGTCTGTGAAGAAGAGACGTTCTTCCGTCAGGGAACGGATGTGCGAGTTGAGCGACATCAGGCCTTTGGTCAAGTAATATCTAAGCAGCGAGATGTTGAAGTTGACCCACAGAGTCCCTGGGAGCAACAATTTAGTATCCAAATCACTGGTAATGTGATGCATTCATTCGCAGGGACACATAACGCAATACGCTGGAAATTTGTAGTCAAAGGAGATTCACGACCATGGCCATCGTTCTGCCGAAGCTATCCCGTCGTCGTTCATCCTCCGGATTCAATACCGAATCCCAGCCAGCGTTAAGACTATCACTCTGTAACTCCGACGGGTTGTATCGAGCTGGTGGAGAACTGAAGGCGACTTGGAGGATTTCTAGAGTCTCGGTTGATGAACTAAGGCGATTAGAAATTTCCGTTTTGTGGCATACCGAGGGAAAAGGTGACGAGGATTTGCACGTTCACCACTTCGAGAGGATCACGGATGTGCCACTTAAAGAAATCGGAGTCGAAAACGAGCAGTCGATTCAATGTGTCCTTCCTGCATCTCCCCTCAGTTATCACGGGCAACTTATTCGGCTCTCGTGGTGTGTGAGAATGCGTTTATTTCTGGAGGACGGAAGGGAGGTTCTGAGTGAGTCACCTTTTTATGTGGTCACTGAATTGCAAACTGCTCCTTGTGTTGCCACGCCCTCTGAAGGTGAAACCCAACCGGAAGAGATACAAGAGAAAAAAGTTATCGCAAGAGCGTCGCGAGCGTCACAGACTCGCTCTACACTTGCTTCGCTTCGCCGTTAGAACGAGGACGAGCGGAAGCTACTGGAAGGTATGAAATGCTTTTCTTACTGGAGCTGTCTTGGCCTAGAAAAAAGCTTTATCTTCTGCTCCTTTTTAAAAATATAATCTCGACGAGCTGCATCGCTACGGATACAGGAATTCTCAAAGCTTTAGCGAATGACTGGTGATCTCACATTGGCTGCCCCCCTTAAATCCAATCCTTTCGCTACTCGTTATACCCGACCCGGTGCTATCACTTATCAGTTCTCACTCGAGTCGAGGTCGGATTTGCCGCTGTTCGGTGCCGCATGCCTCTCCCCGTCTGAATTTGCCTCGAAAGCACCGTCTGATGCAGATGCTGCTTTATGTGAAATTATCGGCCGATTAAAGGCTCACCAAGGTAATCTGATTGTTGGCCCTCACGGTACGGGCAAAACTACTTTACTGCACAGTTTGCTGGACAGTCTGCGTTGCTCTTACCGCAGAGTTGATTTCTTAAAACTCGATGGACGATGTGGAGCTTGGATGCGGCGATTCCAGGATCGAGTCGTCCTGCACGCGAAAGTGCACGGCCGCTTAAAGCGGATGCAAAGAGGAGACTTAATGATCTTGGATGGATTCGAGCAACTCAATGCAATCTTCAGATGGTTAGTTTTGCTCATTGCGAGAAGAAACGGATTTACCGTTCTTGCTACCGGCCATAAACCCATCTTCGGCATGCAGATAATTTTTGAGACCGCTATCAATCCGAACCTCATCCATCACCTGTCCATGCAGCTGTTGCATTCTTCACCGGACGAAATTCGTAAGGAAGTGCAAGACTGGCTGACCCAATATGACCTCAACGAGGTTTCTAATCTTCGGGAATTGTGGTTCGAGCTCTATGATGTGGTGCAACCTCATTTAATCTGTGCTTCTCAGGAAAAGTTCAGTTCATAACCCGAGCAGACCTAGGCTTGGAAGATTGGCTTTTTGACTGGCAGTTCAACTAACGGCAATGAACCGATACCATGGCGTAAAGGCGGGTCAGGTTGACCGCTTGTTTGCCAGACCTTACATCTCCTCCAGATTCTGATATTTCCATGGCAGTTCGGTTACCGGTCATTCTGATCCAGTCGCGTCCGCCTCACGCTGCAGCTGAAAAACTGGCCGATTCATTGGTGGGTGAATTGATCGGTGCTGCCGGCTTGGATTTGATCCTAGTTGACCCGGTAGCCGAGATGGAAACGGGCGCAATCGACCGTCTAACGCTTGAATCTTTGGAGGGAGACGTAGCTCTTTTGGACTGGAAAGACAGTTCTGAAATTATTCGTGATTGGCGGGATGCCGGTTTGGTGGGTGAAAGAGCACCCCATGACTTGGATTCCAAGGCCGTGGTTGGGGTGGCCGGTGTTCGACGTGTTTATGCGATAGATTTGCGAGTTGCTCAATCGTATCGGGAAGTACTCACGGCTCTCGGTAAAATCCAATCCGAAAGGATGGTCAAGACCTTTTCCTTGGGGCTACCCCTAGCTGGAGGGCCAAAAGCGGCGAGGGAGCCTTCTTTCAATGGCTCCGATTCACCCCCGATCGCTGAGCAGGGTGGGGCCTCGTTAGCCGGGCCGAGTCAGGATAATCAGAAAGAATCAGTTTCTTTTGAACTTGAGAAGCCATCCAGTGGGCCAAAAGCAAGCGAACTGGAAAAAATACGGGGAGCGAAAAGCGAAAATAAGCTAGATTTGGATGCCCTGATGGATGAATTTGACCGATCCGAACCCTAGGCAAAATTGTCGTTTTTGGAAAAAGACATGCTACCCCTCGCCGACACCCAGCCATTGAATCTTTACTGGGACAGAATTGCTTTCCCAGCAAAACCTTGATAATCTGTTCGCTCGGCGAGGATTTGCGTATCGCTTTGCTTCTCACAATTGAATTTGGAACCGATATTTTATGGCTGCGATCACAACTCAATTTAGTGGCGAGGTTCTTGTCGCTGGTTTTACAGATAGCAAAATTCTGGACACCCAAAGGATCGAATTGGTGGGTAAGGAACTGCTAGAGGCAGTTCCTACTGCTGCCAATCAGAAGATGCTGCTCAATTTTCAGGGCGTCTCTTTCATGTCATCTGCGATGATCACTAAGCTCGTAACGCTGAATAAGACCTGTAAAGCCAAAGGTGTGACCCTCAAGTTCTGTGAAGTTTCCTCAAACGTCATGGAAGTTTTTAAAATCACCAAACTGAATAAATTGTTTGATATTCAGGCGGGTGAGGAGAAAGCTCTTGCCAGCTTTGATAAAAAAGGTTGGCTTGGCTAAAAGGCGTCATCGCCTGGAATCAATGGGGTCTCTATCTCGCGTGAGCTTTGCGGCCCATGGAGAGGGCATTCACGTTCACTTTCTTCTTCTGTCCTTGCTCAACGCGTCAACTCTGGACGCGTTTTCTTCTGGCTACTGTGAGACCGCCAAAAGTCTGCGAGCTTTTTTCCTGTGGGATCGGTATGGACTTGCTCCTCCCCTTCCCTTTACAAGACCAAGGGTGCGGCGATTCGGTTCCTTGTTTCAGCTTTTCGAGGATCACTGTTATGTGATCCCTTCGTTGACGCTACCGACGGTGTATTTCTGTCAGGATTCGGTGCAGCACAGAGTAAGGCTGACGTTAAAAGAAACAAAGAGCTGGACCGAGATGATGACTGTGAATTTCTTCGAATGGTTACGTGATGGTGTTCGTCAATCCGTCTTGCTTGGCTTCAGTGATGCGATGGAGCAAATTGGCTCGCCGCCGGAATCAGAGCAGATCAGTGAAAAGATGGCAGCGGTGATCGGTGAGTCGCAAAAGGGAAAGACTAAGCGATCCACGCGAACCAACACTCGCAAACGTTTAGGTAAATCACTTAAAGAGTTGGAAGAGACAAACTAAAAAGATCCAATCCCGCCTCCAACGGGTGAAGCGCCCGTTGTCGATGAAAATTTCTTCTGCCTGTTATTGCGAAGGATCAAATGGATTTTTGATCCAAGGTATTTCCCCCTCCGAGCACAATTCACACAGATCTTGTCTCGATCCACCACGGATCATGATGGTCGGATGAAACCATTCATGCTCCGCCCATTTCTGGATCTGAGTTGAACCCGCAACATAGAGGCCGGTCGCACACGCATCCGCATCCGTCGCCGATACGGCTAGTGTTGTTAGAGATTGCAAATCACCGGCTGGCAGGCCTGATCTTGGATCAATGACGTGGCCATATCTTTTTCCTCGGTGGTGAAAGAATTGTTTTCCGGACCCACTTGTTCCAAGTGCCTGGTTGCGTAACCAAATCCCCGCTATCCGATGTTTCGTTTTAGTGGGATGTGCGAGTCCAACGGCCCAGCCATTGCCACTTCCAATTTCCTGATCTCCAGAGGCGATAAC
>JAYYHM010000314.1:0-2964 GCA_036148415.1 Planctomycetota bacterium | reverse complement strand
CCACCTGGGGTAACGGTACCACGAGGCAACTCAAGCGGCTCAGGCTTTGATGCACCGGGGCGCAGGATCTGGTAGCGTCCTTCTCCGGTAATCTTACTCCCATCTTCCAGATAGTATTCGTTGTAGACCTGGTTCTTGTAGTCCTTGTAATGCACGTTCCGAACGTTGAACATCACTTGTTGGCCATTGGGAAACTCCGCTAGAGCAAACATGGTGTTGGGGGTTTCGCCCTGATCATCCCATTGAAAACGACCGCCGATCGCCATCACACGAGTGGGATGAGTCTGATCAGGGTTGAGAGCCCAGCGTGCGACGTCAAGCTGATGTGTTCCCTGATTATTGAGATCACCGTTTCCAGTCTTCCAGAACCAGTGCCAATCGTAGGGATGATAATTTGCATGGAAATCACTGATGACAGCGGGGCCTTTCCATAAATCCCAATCTAGATTTGCAGGAGGTGGACCGATGGGTTCATGTCCGATGGATCCACGTGGCTTACAACAATAACCGTAGGAAATCTTGAGAGGTGGTAGATCACCACGATGGAGTGCTTCATGTAAACCGGCAATGCCCGCATCACTGCGCCGCTGGGTCCCGTGCTGAATCACGACTCCGTATTTCTTCTGAGCTTCGACTGCGATGCGGCCCTCGCGAACATCGTGACTCATTGGCTTTTCAACGTAGACGTGTTTACCAGCCTGCGCGCCCCAGATCGTCATTAAAGAATGCCAATGGTTGGGCGTAGCAATGGAAATCGCGTCCACAGACGGATCATCCAAGACTTCGCGAATGTCACGCGCATCTTTAGTTGCAAACGTACCCTCTGTTCTCTTTTCCACACTGCTCATTGCTCGCGAGCGAACCCGATCATCTGGGTCCACGATGTACGCCACTTCAACGTTGGATTGCCCCATCCAACCGCTTAAGTGCGATTGACCACGACCATTCACTCCGGCGACCGCAACGCGAACCCTCTCACTCGCACCCTTGATCTGCCCAGACGCTCGCGTCCCAGTGATCAGGAAGGAACCACCGACTGCTGAGGTGGATTTCAAAAACGAGCGACGAGAAGGTCGAGAGTTCATAACTTGTTTTTCCGAGATGAGTTAGGTTGACCGAGAGCTGTCGATTCTCTGAAAACTCCCGAGCTTGGACGCTAGAATGATAGGCCCTGCGTTAGCGAACCATTTCGATCCGACTATGAAGCCGAGCTTCCGATCTAACTCCAACTTTCAGAGACCGCGGGCATAATATAACGATTCCAGTCCTCGGAAGCGGTCTCTTTGGGCAAAAATCAGCAGGGCAACCAAAATCGGGAGCAGAATGGGACGGATCGGCTACAATCCAGTATCAAGTCACAGTGCGCTCCAAGACAAAGGGGTGAACTAACGTACAAACCGGTTAAGGATATGAAATTACTATGCGGCCACGCCGGACGCATCGTTCATCCCGCACAATGCCGCACGACAAAATTTGCCATGGCTAAAAAGAAAAAAACGGTCCCCAACGAATCCAGTCCCGAATCGGTTGCAGAGAGGGAGGAGGATTTGAACTTTGAGAAAGCTCTCTCCGAAGTTGAGGCAATCGTCGGGGAGCTTGAAAGCGGTTCTCTCGGGCTATCGGAATCTCTAGAGCAATATGAAGAGGGGATTCGGCAGTTGAAACGCTGTCACCAACTCCTGGATTCGGCAGAGCAGCGGGTTAGCCTTCTCGCTGGATTCGATGCCGACGGTAATCCCGTTCAGGAAGTTTTCTCCGCGGACTCCTCCTCCGAAAGATCGAATCGAAATGCCAGTGGAAAAGGGGGCGATCGAAAGTCCGCAAAGAAAACCAAAGCTTCCGCAGAAAATGGAGAGCTACATCAAGATAATCAAACGACTGACGATGCAGGAGACCATCTGTTCTAACCCGAAACGGGAAAGCAAACTGGCACTCCAACTTGGTGGAACAACATGACACGGCACCGAAATCTTGACCTTTTGAAACATTAAACTGTAGACCGTGTGAGAACTTAGCTTTAAAGCCTCCCTAATCTGCGGGTGGTAGCGTAAACTGGTCGATTAGAAACTGAATCCATCAGGTAGATGTATCGTGAATCGAGCCACCACCCCATCACCAGGTTCCCAGAAAAGCGATTCCACTGGCTTCTCCGATTTTCAGCCGGTGATCGAATCCGCATTGGTCTCCGCATGCGAATTCGGCGAAGGTTGCCCCACTCTCTTGAGTGATGCGATGAGATACGCACTGCTCGCTCCTGGGAAACGGCTCCGACCGGCACTCGTACTGATGGCCGCCGAGGCTTGCGAAGGTGTCATCGAGGATTCCATTCCCGGCGCAGTTGCGGTGGAGATGATCCATGCCTACTCGCTAATCCACGACGATCTCCCGGCAATGGACGATGATGACCTTCGACGTGGCAGACCTACTTGCCACATCCAATTCGACGAAGCGACCGCCATTCTTGCTGGTGATGGTTTGATTGCGGAAGCGTTTTCCCAGCTCGCAGAAAATGTAAAACCCGCAAATCTCGCAGCGGAGTCGATCCGAATTCTTTCCAAAGCATCAGGTCCGAATCGGCTGGTGGGCGGTCAATCAGACGATTTGGCAGCCGAGCGAGGGTGGGCCGATCTTCCGATGGAATCAGCGAGCTCAGAACGAGATGCCAATCTAGCGAACTTAGCCTATTTGGAGTCGATCCATCGACGCAAAACCGGCGCTCTGATCACGGCCTCAGTCGAACTGGGTGCAGTTCTCAGTGGCGGCTCACCTGAGCAGAGAGCAGCACTCAGAGAATACGCGAGCTACGTAGGGTTGGCGTTTCAGGTAGTTGATGACCTCCTTGATCTGACTGCGGATGCCGAAACCATGGGGAAGAGAACGGGAAAAGACGCAGAAATGGGAAAACTAACCTATCCCGGGCTTCTTGGACTGGAAGGAGCCAAAAATCGAGCCGAAGAATTGATT
>JAYYHM010000313.1:0-2523 GCA_036148415.1 Planctomycetota bacterium | reverse complement strand
GGAAAATGCTGGCTAATCGCAGAAAAAGGAATCAGTCGCCACACGGGCACCGAAGTACCGCGCAAGGGGCTGCGGGTTCGAGTCCCGTGCCCTCCGCTTCATACAAATGGGATTCCCAGAGTCGCTTTGATTTGCACCCTTGGCGTCGCTAAGGGCAAGAACCACCAGGGAAAATAAAATCTCTGACCTCGGCTAGTGCTTACAGGCCGTACGCTTATCGTTGGGATGTTTGCTCAAGTTGCCGCCGTGCCGTGCCGGCATATTTCACTCGATTGACCATTTTGATGGGTGTGACTTCCCACGATCAAGAAGCACCAGCGCAGGTAGGTGAAGCCTTCAGGTCTTAATACTCACCTCAACCCCCCCACTGTTGTGACTTTAGTGATTTTATGGTCCCTATGGCTCCCTTGGTCGTACGTAACGTGGTTATTTATTGGTCACCCAATAAATAACTTTTGGTAGTTCGCTTGATCTGCTCTACTGTAATAATTCATTTACATCAATAGGTTCGAATTCCCAAGTATTTTCACCGAGATAGATGATGTCGGACGATGTGCCGCAACACGATGAGACCACTGAAGTTTTCATCCTTGAAAACCGCTGGCGAATTGAAGAAGTTCTGGGCCGTGGAGCGATGGGGGAGGTCTGTTTAGCGACAGACACCCGATTGGATCGAAGGGTGGCTGTAAAACGCATGCTTGGTTCCAACGTCGATAACCAGGTATCTATCCAGCGTTTTCTCACTGAAGCGAAATCAATCGCTGCTCTGAATCACCCCAGTATTGTGCAGATCTATGATTATGGCCAAGCAGAGAGTGGTCCGTATCTGATCATGGAGTTTGTCGACGGCGGTTGCTTGGGGGATCGGTGCAATGGCCGTGGCCTTGTGACCAGTGAAGCCATCGGTCTCGCCACCCAGTTGAGTTCCGCCTTGGTTGCGGCCCATGCCGCCAATATCATTCATCGAGATATCAAGCCGGCGAATATCCTGCTCACCAAAGACGGGATTCCCAAACTCACCGATTTTGGTTTAGCCAAACCCATCACCGCCGACACCTCAGTAACCGCTGCAGGTTCGGTGTTGGGGACACCCAAATACATGAGTCCTGAACAGGTCAGGGGACGGGCGGTTGATCACCGATCTGATCTTTTCAGTTTGGGCGTAGTTTTTTTTGAGATGCTAACCGGGCAGGTTCCTTTTGCCGGAGGGTCCTTGGGCGATGTCTTCGATAAAATTCTCAATGAGCCAGTTCCTTCTGTTGCTTTATCGGGCGTAGCTGACTCCGGTCAGATCGATAAAGTTCTGGCCAAGTGCTTAGCCAAAAATCCTGAAGAACGATACGAAGATCCATCGCATTTGCTAAGTGATTTGCAAAAGCTTCAATCCAACTTTGAGTCGTTGCCTTCGGCGCGCGAGATGACTGCCGATCCAATGCCGGCACTCGAACAGACCATGGAATCTGCTGGAGACCTGACCTCAGTTTCCAGTGTGGTTGACTCCATTGCTGACAGCGACGTGGTAATCGTGGCGGCGGAAGTCGATGATCATCCCATTACGCCAGGTAGCGATGGTTGGGTGACAAAGTTTTCCGAGCATATGCAGGTTCGCTTGCAGCAACTCTCAGGGCAGACTCTTAAGGTAAAAAAATTGACTCGTTTGCCCAGCGAGGAATCTGACTGGAAGGCGATGCTGCCGGCACTCGAGAAACTGGATGCTGTGGTCTGTGTGGTGTCACCGGCCTTCCTCATGAATAGTGCCGCGCATGAGTTTCTGGAGAAATTTGCGGTCCAGTCTGTCGGTTCGGGTGGGATAACCGTTGATTCACGAAGTCGATTAGTAAAGGTAGTGAAAACCCCTGTGGCTGAATCCGAAATGCCCGGGCTACTGAAGAGTCGTCTTAGCGGCTTGGACAATTACAACTTCTTTGATGAGGATCCAGATTCCAGTCGGGTCAGCGAATATGACGAGCGATTTGGGGCGGAGGCGAATCAAAAATATTTTTCACGCGTCTACGATATTTGCCAAGAGCTATGGCCCACCATCAAGACCTTGAAACAGAGGCTTGGTGAGTTGGTGCAAAGCGTTTCTCCGGACGCGGAGACGAAAACCATTTACGTCGCTCAAACCACAGCAGATTTGCGAGAGGAGGCTGAAAAGATTCGGCGTGAGTTGATTGGACGCGGCCACAAAGTGCTTCCCTCTCAACCGCTCTCGATGCTGGGTGATGAGTTGCTTCCGCAGGTATCGGACTACTTGAGTGAGAGTTCCATGTCCATCCATCCTGTTGGAAAGGCGTACGGCGTTGTGCCGGAGGGTGAGAGTGAATCCTTGATTGCGATTCAGAATCGACTCGCAGCACAGAAGTCGCAGTCTGGTGGGCTCGATCGTGTGGTCTGGATTCCTCCCGATGTGGAGATCAAAGATGAGCGGCAGAATGAATTCGTACAGGCATTGAAGACGGTGCCGGATCTTTATGCTGGATCGGAGATCATTCAGGGACAGCTTTCCGGACTGAAAGCTTT
>JAYYHM010000312.1:0-7942 GCA_036148415.1 Planctomycetota bacterium | reverse complement strand
CTCGAGGAAAGCGAACTACCATTCCTTCCTGGATTGACACCATTGATTTGTTAGTCAACGCAAATATCGAAAACCACAAAAAGACCAAAACCAATCGGGGTCGC
The DNA here is from genome assembly GCA_036148415.1 of Planctomycetota bacterium. GTDB lineage: Bacteria > Planctomycetota > Planctomycetia > Pirellulales > Pirellulaceae > Rubripirellula. The sequence continues at coordinate 7,838 of JAYYHM010000312.1, read as the reverse complement.
GGTCAGAAAAAACGCTGATTAAAAGGCATCAGACTGTGTCTGCAAAATTGACAATCATCAAAATAGAAAGGTGATCGTGTAGCACAGTCACCCCCGGAAAATTCAGAAATACGAGATCAACTCACGCGGAAGCCATAGAGCAATTCAATCCGAGGCTCTTGATTCCAAGGCTCTGGTAGAGTTATTAAAACCAACCACTGTTGGAAAAACTAAATGCTGGTATGCTTAACATTGAGGAACGAACGGACAGTGCCTTTGCCGTCAGCAACGGATTAAGGCATCGGCGTACGATTTCCTCCCTGCGTGCTGGTGGCAACCCTCACGACTGTGAGTCGTGAACCTGGTCAGGCCTTAACTGGAGCAGCCATAAGCGGTGTAGCTTTGTGTGAGGGTTGCCTCCAGCGCGCAAGGGAGAAACAGTCTTATCGCTTAGGTCGTGGAGCTAAGTCACCTGAAGTTTTCACAGAGTGATCAGAGGTTCCGATTGTATCCATTGACACTTCAAGTTGGACGGTACTTTCCCACTCTAAGGTGACTCCCATCCTGTTGCATCACTTGCATGTCAGAGCCTTCATCCACATCAACGACCGAATCCGAAGCCACCGAAAATTCCAGTGGCTATGTGGTAGTTGCGAGAAGGTATCGACCGAGGAATTTTGACGAGCTAGTCGGTCAGCAACACGTGGGACAAGCCCTACGAAACGCTATCGAAAGCAATCGCGTCGGTCATGCCTATCTTTTCACCGGCGCCCGAGGTGTAGGCAAAACCAGCACTGCGAGAATCTTTGCTAAGGCATTGAACTGCCCCGGAGAACCGAACACCACGCCTGACCAGGATACCGACACCTCCCGTGCGATTGACTCGGGTGAAGATGTGGATGTGATTGAAATTGACGGTGCCAGCAATCGCGGTATCGATGAAATCCGAAGCCTACGAGCAAACGCCGGAGTCCGACCAAGTCGATCACGCTTCAAGATCTACATTATTGACGAAGTCCACATGCTGACGACTCCGGCCTTCAATGCATTGCTGAAGACACTTGAGGAACCTCCGGAACACGTCAAATTCATCTTTTGCACAACCGATCCAGAAAAAATTCCGATCACCGTTCTCAGCCGATGCCAAAGGTTTGATTTTGCTCCGGTTGAGCTTCAGGAAATCGTGAGCAGACTTCGGTATATCGTGGATTCGGAAGAATCAGAGGCAGATGAATCCGCGTTAGAATTAATTGCCCGACGGGCTGCAGGATCAATGCGAGATAGCCAATCGCTTCTCGAACAGGTTCTAAGCTTCAGCACAGGCAAACTGACCGCTGAACACGTTCACTCCATGCTCGGTACTGCAAATGATGAGCGTTTGCATCAGCTCGCCCATGCCCTTGCTTCAAGGGATGCGGCTGCTGCTTTGAAACTGATGGATACTGCGGTGGATGAGGGAGTGGATGCAGGGAAATTAGCCGAGCAGCTTTTGGGATATTTCCGAGATCTGATGGCGGTTACTGTCGGTTGTGACGCATCGATGCTTCGGCACGCATCTGCATCCATGCATCAAGCACTGCACGATTTGGGAGAGCAGTGGGGCCTTCAAACCGTCTTAGCCGTAGTCGGTCTGATTGATCAGACCTTGGTGAGGACTCGTCATAGCGTCTACGCTCGAGTGCTTCTCGAAGCAACGTTAATTCAAATCTGTAACCTACCAGACCTGCAACATATCGTTAATCTTGCCGAATCTGCCAAACAGGCTAACCGCTCGAATCACACAGAATCAGCCACGCAGACGGAAAAAAAAAACATCTCGCTGAACGCGAAGTCTCCTAGGCGACACATCGCTCCAGAAGCAGTTGGGACGGTGGGAAAAGCATCGAGTGGGAAGTCACCGCAATCTACCCCACAAGATTCGACTAGACCTCAACTGGACCAAACCGAAACTCGTGCTCAATCCGAAAACACTTCCAGTGTGTACGATGAGCAGAGGACTGACTCGGGTGGTCAGCCAATGGCGACACCACTAGAGACTGACACAAGCGATGGATCGTCAGGAGATCAGAGAGAAGGGCAGATTGATGAAAAGAAGATCAACCCTTCGCCACCTGAGCCAACCCAGAGCATCGCATGGAAGCCAGAAAACGTAGAAAAGATATGGCGTGTGGTAATCGACCGACTTGAGTCGATGACCGAATCACTTGCGCGTATGGTAGAACGTGTTGAGCACGCCGGTTCTAACCGCGCGAAGCTTCATCTTTCTCCGGATGCGAGTCTTGCTAAACGACGTCTCGAGTCAACGGAGCATCGTGAAGCGATCATGAGCAATCTAAAACAGCTCACCGGTGACACGATCCACTTTGATGTGATACTTAGGAGGTCATCTACGCAAAAAGCAGATCCGAAACCTTCGATATCCAAGCCTTCGCGAATGCAGCGAATGCGAGAGATTGAGAATCACCAACTCATTAAGGATTGCCTCGAATTATTCGAGGCAGAAATTGTCGGAATCGACAAACCTAAATAATGCAGCATACACTGCAGTAGAGCAATCAAACTCGAACACATCGCAACTTAATCGCTATCGAATCGATCGACTCCACGACCTACAGGTAAAAAACGGTACAGAACATGTTCAAAGGACTCGGAAACCTCGGAAACATTGCATCCATGGTCGGATCCCTGCAAAAGCTTCCCGACAAATTAGCAGAGCTGAATGAGCGGATGAAGCAGGAAACGGTATGCGAAAGTTCAGACTGTGGGCAGGTAAAGATCGTGATGACTGGTACTGGGCAAGTTCAATCTATCGATGTCGCTCCCTCTCTGACCGGGGAAGCATTAGAACAAGCGATCCTACAGTCAACCAATGCAGCAGGTACTTCAGCGAAAAAACTCTATGCTGAGGCAATCCGCGAACTCGCTGCAGATCTCGAATTAAATCTGCCAGGAATCGATAGCATGTTAACCAGCCTAACTGGAGGTCAATAACGCATGTCGGATCATGGAGGAGCAGTTGCGGAATTAGTGGATCAGCTTGGCAGATTACCCGGAATCGGACGAAAAAGCGCTGAACGACTCGCCTTTCACCTGTTGAGGGTTAGTGAAAGCGAAGCATTGGCTCTATCTGAGGCGATCCGAAGAGTTCGACAGGATGTCCATTACTGTTCGCAGTGCTTTAACCTGTCGGAGTCAGAGAACTGCTTGATCTGCTCAGACCCCGGTCGCGACCAAACTCGCCTCTGCATCGTAGAGCAGCCGAGAGATTTGATGAGCCTTGAACAGTCCGCAGCTTTCAAAGGCGTCTACCACGTACTTCTCGGCCGCATCGCACCTCTCGATGGCATCGGGCCCGATCAACTCACCATCGAGCCACTCGTGGACCGAGTCCGCAAGGGAAACTTCGTTGAAGTCATCATGGCGACCAACCCCACGATTGAAGGTGATGGGACCGCACTCTACATAAGCAATCTTCTAAACGAGTTCCCGGTAGAAATCACTCGGTTGGCGCGTGGTATCACAGCAGGTAGCGTTCTCGAGTATGCGAACCGCGAAATGATTACCGACGCCCTAAGTGGTCGCCAAAAACTATAATTGGAACGGTATTCGCATGAATATGCTTTTTCTCACCCAATAATGCCGTTTTGACGGTAAAAACTCAATAAATCCATCTTAAATTAGGGCGACACGGGTCATCCGCGAGCATTTCAGCTCACAGTAATTGACTGGTGACCCCGGATAAAATAAAAAAAATTGAGCGATTCTACTCACCATGAGGGCACCTGGTCGTTTCACGCGAGCAGGAACGCCAAGAATTTGACTGAACGCTCATGTGAAAAGGCCACAAGCCTCCAAGCCAAGCTGATGAGCGAATTGTTCTACTGATAGCCAAAGTCGGCGAGAGATTGGCAAGCTTTTGTAGAGGGAATTAACTGTCATGCGGATGTCCATGGGCTTACAAGCCCGGCAATTGCAAACTCAAAAACTAGCACCGCGGATGATCCAGTCGATGGAGATTCTGCAGTTGCCAGCGCTTGCATTGCAGGAACGCATTGAACAGGAGATGAACGAAAACCCTCTTCTGGAGCAACAAGAGGTCGATCCGTTAACGCCCCAAGATCAAGCCGATCCACAAGAAAAAGACTCTCGGAGTGAAAACGAGAAAGAGTTGGTTGTCGACAACGACCATGACAATCAAGAGGACTTCGAACGCCTTCAAAATATGATGTCTGAGTTGCCTAATACCTTCGATGAGTCCTTTCGGAGATCATCAGGTGCAATGCAAGCAGAATCGGATCGACGTCATGATTTAATGGCGAACGCTGTTTCGCGTCCGGAATCGCTCAACGATTTCCTGCTTCATCAACTCTCGGAAATGGATATCGATGATCGAATCGAGCAATTGGCAGAACGCATCATTAGCACCCTCGATGCTCGGGACGGAGGCTACCTCCGTACCCCTTTATCTGATCTTCTTCCTCAAGATCATCAGCCCGAAGACTTGGTGGTAGCCGAAAAGGCACTTGCGGTGGTCCAATCACTCGAACCGACAGGAATTGCCGCTCGGAGTTTATCGGAGTGTCTCTTAATGCAAATCAAATCCAGCTTTTCTCATTATGAGGAAATGCAGACCTTGATTGAGTCTCATCTAGAGGACTTAGCGGAGAATCGACTCCCGCAGATTGCAAAACGGACGGGCTACTCAATCGAGTTGATTCAAGAAGTGCGCGCGGAACTTCATGTACTCAATCCCAAACCGGGTGCAGCTTTCATGGAAACCTATGTTCCAAACGTTACTCCAGACATCATTCTGGGGCATGATGACGAAGGCAACTACACCGTTAAGCTGGATGATGATCGAGTTCCAACCTTATTCATCAGCGAATATTATCGCAAACGACTTCAGGACCCGCAGTGTACGGCAGAAGAAAAAGAATTCATCAAGAATAAAATCAACGGCGCTCAATGGTTAATTGACTCCATTGAACAGAGACGAAGTACGCTCACGCGCGTCTCACAAGCCATTGTTGAACATCAAAAAAAGTTTCTTGACGAGGGTCCCGAGTCAATCGAACCGCTAAAAATGCAGCAAATTGCGGATAAAGTGGGTGTGCACGTGACCACGGTTAGTCGAGCTGTGGATGACAAGTGGATGCAAACTCCTCGTGGAATCCTACCTCTGAAGCGATTTTTTGTGGGAGGCACTCAGAACGAAGATGGGGAAGATGTTGCATGGGATACCATTCGAATCAAATTACAAGACCTCATTGATAAGGAGGACAAGAGTGATCCTTATAGCGATGAGAAAATTGTTGACGAATTGAAAAAGTCTGGAATGAACGTGGCCAGGCGAACCGTGACCAAGTATCGAAAACGAATGGGCATCCCCAGTAGTCGCCAACGTCGAGACTGGACTCTATCCAGAAAGTGAAAACGGTAGTCGCAACGATCTTTCTCGGCCACAGCGAAGGCTCCAACCCTGCGGCCCCTATCCGTCGCGAACCCCGAACTTCTTACTGCAACTAAAAAAGTCGAAGACAGTTCCACTAGGTTGCATTTGACTTTATCGGGTGATCCGAAAGGATCAGTAGGTAAACAGTCAATCTTGAAGAAGATCATCATGTTTCGGAAGAATCTTCTGAATGTTCATCGGTTGAGAGATACATCATAAATTCAAACACGGCCAAGCAAGTCAGTGAATCAACCCCAAAGAACTTCGGTCGCTGGGTGATTGACCTTGCTTTCCCCAAGCAGTGCCTTCTTTGCAAAGAACCTGTTGTAGACGGTAACTTTTGCATAACATGCAATCGCAAACTGATTCGCAGTGGTAATCTGATGCATTCCGCCTGTAGGCGTTGTGGTGTTCCCTCTGCGAGCCAGAGTTTCAAAGACCTACAGAATGATCCCGTGGCACGAACCACTCCTCATCCATCACGTTGCATTCATTGCAAGCAACATGATTACCTTTGGAATCATTTAGATGCCATGTGGATTTACGATGGCCTGGTCAAAGATGCAGTGGTGTTATCCAAATTCCAGCATGAACGGGCCCTTGCCAATTCTCTTGGAATAAGACTTGGTAAACTTCTGCAAAGAAGAGATCGTAAAAGGCCGGATCTAATCACCTATGTCCCCAGCCACTTCTACCGAAGAATCATTCGAGGTGGAGAGGGCTGCAGATCGGTAGCTGAATCCGTGGCAAAAATATTGGGAGTCCCCTGTAGACGCATCGTGTTACCGCGCCGTCTTGTCTCAAAACAAGCCTGGCTTAGTCATAAGAATCGCACCGAGAACATGCGAGGCGCTTTCCGTAGCACATCATGTTTCTTACCGCGAGGGACGAGTAGCCTTTCAGGGAAACATATTCTGGTCGTAGATGATGTTCTCACCTCAGGGGCAACTACTAATGAGATTTGCCGAGTATTACGTCGACGGAGAGCAGGTCCACTCTCTGTGGCAGTGCTAGCCCGTTCACTGCCCAATTCTTCGAACTGGAGAAAATTAGAGAACCCAAATTCATAACGTTGATGTCATCTGCCCCGCCCGCCGATACAGCTTAGATAGCTAGTTTGGCGGGGATCGAATTCGGTAGCTTTGAGAAAATTCCAGGATCGGCTAACACCTAGTCTCGGGGGTAAAACGTCAAGGGTGACGTTTTCAATGCCGAGGACAGTTTGAACATAGTACCGGCTGCATCGTAGAAAAAGCCCTGGTCCGCTAGGTTCCTGAGCTAAACTTAAAAAGAACAACCACGCACCACCCCCCCTGCAGAGAGAACCACCCTCATGGCACGTTCCGAATCGACTTCCGCGGCCGCATCTCGGCCGAAGGTTCGAGGCGGCTTTAGAAGGGCCGTTCTACGGGGTCTCGGCGTCGTCCTACCTCCCTTGCTGACCATCGTTGTACTGATTTGGGCGTGGTCAACCATCGAATCTTACGTTTTGACGCCAATTGAATCTTGGGTTCGCTGGGGAATTGTCGTCAATGTTGAGAACACCCTTTCAGAAATACCAGCTGACGCCCAGCCCACACTGACTAGCAAGCGAACCGAAGGATTCACATTCGAGGGAATACGCTATGTACCGGATCCAACCGGACGCCGGTATCTTCCAGAAAAAGTAAAACGACATGTAGACCAAAGACTGGGAGACTTCGGCCCTTTCACCGCTGCACCTTCTAGTGCCAACGCCTATTGGCATCGATACGTCCAACTCAAATACCTTCAAAGGCGATTCGTAGTTCCCGTCTTTTTGATCCTTTTCACCACAGTGCTCTATTTTCTCGGTCGAATTGTCACAATTGGCTTGGGACGCTGGGTTCTTCAAGGATTCGAGAAAGCTATCCTGGGCACGCCTGTGGTCAGCAAAGTCTACGGCAGTGTCAAACAGGTGACCGACTTTGCGTTCAGCGAACGAGAGATTGAATTCAACCGTGTGGTGGCGATCCAGTATCCACGAAACGGTATCTGGTCGATTGGATTTGTGACGGGTAACAGCATGCAAGGTATAGCGGATGCAACGGGCGAGCCGATGCTAAGCATCCTCATGCCGACTAGCCCGATGCCCATGACAGGTTTCACCGTCACCGTCAAAAAAAGTGAGGCGATCGACCTCGAGCTGACAATTGATGAGGCGATCCAATTTGTTGTCAGTTGTGGCGTAGTAGTGCCCGCGCAGCAGATTCCGAAGATTCAGGCTCGGGATGGCTCAAGTGAGCTAGAGTAGCATCTGACCTGTTTCCCGTGGCTAAACTTCAGGCAATGCCCATCCCCGCAGGGTGACCATCCCTTGATGAGCTGTCATTCACCCCGGGGAGGCTACCTATTCGAAGTGACCTGCCTGCGGGTATCCTGTGCAGGT
>JAYYHM010000311.1:0-6062 GCA_036148415.1 Planctomycetota bacterium | reverse complement strand
ATTAGCAGAGGCTTCGGTCGGTGAAAAATTATTGATTCTCTGGCCTCAAACCTTCATGAATTCGAGCGGTAGAAGCGTGCGAGATGCATGCGATTTTTACAAAATTAGCCCCGAAGACGTGTTGGTTGTCTGCGACGACCTCAATCTGGTAAGTGGCCGATTGAGGTTTCGAGCGAGTGGCTCGGCGGGTGGTCAAAATGGATTGGCAGATGTGATTCGCCAATTGGGGACTGATCAGATTCCTCGATTGCGGATTGGGATCAGTCGTCCGCCAGCGGGATGGGATCCCGCTGATTATGTTCTTGGTAAGTTTGCCAAGGATGAGCAGATCATCATGGACGACGCGACAGAGTTGGCGGCGAAGGCGATTCTAGATTGGTGCGAGCGGGGTAATGACTATGTCATGAACCGCTACAACGGGTCAAACCAGCCATAGGATAGTCCTCGAGATGGGTCAGCTGGTCAACGCAAAGAGTGGATTAAAGAACGTTTGTTGCCTTTTGATTGGTAGCAAACCAGAGTGAGTTTTGTTGAGTGATGTGGGGAAAGTAGCTCCAATTGAATACTGGTTTTCCAGTATTTTCATGGATCTGACTCCCCGGGTGAATCTGCTTCCCATCCGTCTTGGGCGGATAGTAGCAATCAGATGAGGGTAGATTCCCTAGGATTCGTTGCGAAAACGGATTTCGGCCGTTGATTGCGGGTCGATAGATGAATAAAACTTGGAAACGAAAATTTCAAAACAGAGAGACTGGTCAATCGTGGCTAAAAATACTTACGAAACGCTTCTGATTCTTGATAGCAACCAATACGCTCGAGATCCGGGCGGAGTCAGCAAGACAATTGCTGACCTAGTGGAGCAGGCAGGCGGTGAAGTTCTAGTAAATCGTTTGTGGATGGAGCAGAAGCTAGCCTACCCAATCGATAAACACCAAAAAGGAACCTACTGGCTTACCTACTTCGCGAGGGAGGGGTCGGGGCTTACCAAACTGGATCGAAGTTTCGCTCTATGTGAACCTGTGCTTAGGCAAATGACGATCAAGCTTGAATCTCGCTTGGTCGAGCCGATTCTCGCCAACGCTCGAGGAGAGAACATCGTGATGTCTTCTCAGGCCGATGCCGAAGAAACAGAAGAGGCAACTGCAGAAGCCTAAGCTTGGCAGCCTGCTTTCCACCCGTCCCTGTCCCTAAGCCTGAGTGAGACGATGGCTAGTTTCAATCGCGTCATACTTGTTGGCAATTTGACTCGTGATATCGAGTTGAAATACACGCCAGGTGGCACCGGTGTTACGGATATCGGGATGGCTGTTAACGACCGCCGTAAGAACGGGAATGGCGAATGGGTGGATGAAGTGACGTTCGTCGATGTCACCTTGTGGGGACGCACTGCAGAGGTAGCCAGCGAGTACCTGAGCAAAGGTTCGCCCGTTCTCGTCGAAGGACGGTTGAAGCTCGATTCATGGGAGACGGAGGGTCAGAAACGAAGTAAGCTTCGAGTCGTTTGCGAAAAAATGCAGATGCTCGGGGGTGCTGGAGGTGCCTCAGGTGGTGGTGGAAGCCGTCCAAGACAGGCAGAAAGCGATAATTCTTCTGACTATCGCGAAGTTGGGGATACCACGCCGGGGCGTGGTGATGCCCAGCCAACGGGCATGGGTTCTGGATATGACGATCCTGATATCCCGTTTTGAGAAGAGTGGCGAGTTCGGAATCGGACAGAGGCTACAAACAAATTAGACTAGCGGCTGAGGTGTCTAAATCCTTACTAAGAGTGGGATTCCCTTGGCACAACAAAATTTGATGAATTCATAACCAAACTAGAAACGCAAGATTTTTTGCATATTTTTTTGAGTGAACTGATGACAGCACCAGTAAAGCGACGAAGGTCGTCCCACATGTTTAAGCGTCTGCCTCAGGGAGAAAACGGCGGCATCCAACTCTTGCTGATCCACAATGTGGAGCACCTCGGTAAGCAGGGTGAGATCGTCGAGGTTCGACGTGGTTATGCTTTGAACTATCTGTTGCCGCAGGGTTTGGCAACGGTCGCCACAGATCATCACAAGCGGATGGTTGAGAAGCATCGCGAGAAGCTCCGAGCCATTGAATTGGCGAAGTTGAGCGAGTTCCGCAGCTTGGCAGAGGAGCTCGGAAAGCAATCGATCACGATTGAAGCCAATGCAAACGACGAAGGTCACCTATATGGTTCCGTTGGTTCACACGAAATCGTCGATGGTCTCAAAGCTGCAGGATTCACAATTGCTCAAGATCAAATTCGATTAGACGGCCCTCTCAAGGAGTTAGGGCTGTATACCGTGAAGATTCACCTGCACAGTGAAGTGGAGGCAAGCGTGAAAGTTTGTGTTGTGCCGACTGTTACAGCCGAGGAAGATGCTTCTTAGGCTCTTCCTGCGAAGGCTGGGAGAGACGCCAGCCAATTAGGAGAGCGGATTCTGTGAGGAATGACACATTCCACCGAAGAATCTCTCTGAATTTTAGGTGAATACAGATTTTAGTAAGGGGCTGTGGCGGAACTGGCAGACGCGCTAGATTTAGGATCTAGTTCCCTCGGGAGTGCAGGTTCGATTCCTGTCAGCCCTACTTACTCATGAAAAGCCACGCGACGTCGGCCGCGTGGCTTTTTCTAATGACCAAACAGCAATGAACGGGCCTGTTAGGGTTGATTTTTTGGGGTCCCGCGAACGATTTCAGACACTTCCATTGCCCATGTATTACCGAATTCGATTTTTCCCATTTCAATAAAAGTGCCGATTTTGAGGGCAACGAGGGGTGGGTAACCGTCTCTGGTTGGGTCGTCCTCATTGACCATATGAGACTGGGCAAATAAATTGTCCCGAAAAGACATGGTTTGATAACGCAGGAAGGTCGTAGATTCCTCCCTGAATTTTCTAGGCTAATCTTTTTGCCGCTTGTAGATAATTGGTCAAACTGCTGCTAATTCCATGTAGTGAGACCTTCGGAATGACAACTTCTAAACTTGGCCATCAACGAGTCCTGGTTTCTAAGATTGCTCGAATCGAATCATGTTGTTTGGTCAACCACCACTGATGTTGTGTGTTCTGCTTATCAGGATGTGCGGTCTGGTTGGTGTTCGTCGCAACAGGTTTCAGGTTGTCTCAAGCGGTCAAGCAAGCTCAAGCCAGAGCGATCCAATTTTGTTCACGGCTTGAATTAGGATTCCGCAACAATGCGTGTAACAAGACATCGTTAACCATTCAATTCTGCCTCTATCAAATAAACGAGAGAGTAAATAACGTTATGGCAACCAAGAAAATGGTTTATTACTTCGGCAAATCTAAGACCGAAGGCAAGGGAAAAAGCAAGGGACTCTTGGGCGGCAAAGGCGTCAATCTTGCTGAAATGACCAGCATTGGCCTACCCGTTCCTCCGGGATTCACCATCACTACCGAAGTGTGTGACGCATACTACCAAGGGGGTAAGAATCTGCCTGAAGAACTGATGGGGCAAGTGAATAAGGCTGTCCGTGTCCTTGAGAAAGAGCTTGGTAAAAAATTTGGCGATGATGCCAATCCACTGCTTGTGAGTGTCCGTTCCGGTGCTGCCGTTTCCATGCCGGGAATGATGAACACGATTTTGAATCTTGGTTTGAATGACCAAGCGACCGAAGGACTGGCGAAAGCCACTAACAATGAAAGATTTGCTTACGATGCTTATCGTCGGCTCATCAATATGTTTGGTGATGTGGTTGTCGGAATGGATCACCATGTATTCGAGCATGCTTTTGACAAAGTCAAGAAGAAGTACAAGGTCACCGAAGATACGGATGTTCCAGCCGAGGGCTTGAAAGAGCTTTGCGAAGCCTACAAAGCAGTTTACAAAAAGCATACCGGTGAAGACTTTCCTCAGGATCCAATCAGGCAGCTGGAACTGTCCATCGAAGCAGTTTTTGGGTCGTGGAATACATCGCGAGCTGTGCGATATCGAGAGATTGAGAATATTCGCGGACTGCTAGGTACTGCTGTAAACGTTCAGTCGATGGTCTACGGTAACATGGGAGATGACTCAGGTACTGGGGTAGCCTTCACTCGGAATCCAAACACTGGACAAAACAAGTTCTTCGGCGAGTTCTTGGTTAACGCGCAGGGTGAAGATGTTGTGGCTGGTATCCGAACACCACAGCCTGTGGCTGAGATGCCTACGTGGAATCGAGCAGTCTACAAAGAGCTTTTGGAAATTAAGAAAACGCTCGAAGATCATTACACCGAGATGCAGGATATCGAGTTCACCATCGAACGTGGTACGCTCTATATGTTGCAAACGCGGACCGGGAAGCGAACAGGCCTCGCTGCGGTCAGGATTGCCTGCGATATGGTGAAAGAGAAGTTAATTGATGAGAAGGAAGCTGTTCTTCGTGTTCCACCGAACGACCTAACACAGTTGTTGCTGCCAAGCTTCAAAACCACAGCACGCAACGCAGCTGATGTGCTAACCCGCGGATTGCCCGCCTCTCCGGGTGCAGCAGTCGGTACCCTCTCTTTCACGGCGGAGGATGCCCGCGCTCGAGCGGAAGCCGGTGAAAGCGTCATTCTGGTTCGTAATGAAACGAGCCCTGAAGATGTGGACGGAATGAATGCTGCCCAAGGTATCCTCACCAGCACCGGTGGTATGACGAGTCATGCCGCGGTGGTTGCTCGCGGTTGGGGTAAGTGCTGCGTAGCAGGAGCTGGTGCAATCCAGATCGATGAGAAGAAACGTAAGATCAAGGTCGCTGGTCGTACCTTCGGTGAGAAGGATGTAATCAGTTTGGACGGTACTACCGGTGAAGTGATGTCAGGTGAGGTTGAAACTCAGGAGCCCACACTCTCCGGAGATTTTGCCAAACTGATGAAGTGGGCCGACAAGTTCCGTACCCTTGCAGTGCGAACGAATGCAGATTCGCCAGCTGATAGTAAGCGCGCTCGTGATTTCGGTGCTCAGGGGATTGGCTTATGCCGAACGGAGCACATGTTCTTTGAGTCCGATCGTATTCTTCATATGCGAGCAATGATTCTTGCCGATACCGAAGCGGATCGTCGTGCCGCTCTCAAAAAACTGTTGCCTTTCCAACGCAAAGACTTTGAGGGCATCTTCAAGGCGATGAGTGGGCTGCCTGTCACAATCCGTTTGCTAGATCCACCACTTCACGAATTCCTACCTCACGACAAAGCTGCACAAAAAGTGGTTGCTGATGAGCTAGGTGTCAAGCCAGCTGAGATCAACAAGCGTGCTGCAGCATTGCATGAGGCCAATCCAATGCTGGGTCATCGGGGCTGCCGTCTCAGCATCACCTATCCTGAAATCCTTGAGATGCAGGTTCAAGCCATTGTTGAAGCAGCCATCAACTGTGCTAAGAAGAAGGTGAAAGCAAACCCTGAGATCATGATTCCTTTGGTCGGTACGGAAGCTGAGCTTTCTTCGCTGCGTGCTCGTGTTGAAGAGACGATTGCAAAAACAAAGGCTGCAAAGAAGTACACAGGTAAGCTAAATATTCTGATTGGCACAATGATCGAGATCCCTCGTGCAGCTCTGACAGCAGATCAGGTTGCGGCTCATGCCGATTTCTTCAGCTTTGGTACGAATGACCTCACGCAGATGACGTTCGGTTACAGTCGGGATGATATCAATACGTTCCTGCCGGATTATCTATCTCAAGATATTTTGTGTGTTGACCCGTTCCAGTCTTTGGATCAGACCGGTGTCGGACAATTGGTCGAGATGGGGGTCGATAAGGGCCGCAGTACCAAGAATGATCTCAAGGTTGGTATTTGCGGTGAGCACGGTGGTGACCCTTCTTCGATCGATTTTTGCCATCGAGTAGGACTGAATTACGTAAGCTGCAGCCCATTCCGCGTACCTATTGCCCGGTTGGCTGCCGCTCAAGCAGCAATACGTAACGCGTAGGCTTGCAATTTCTCGCCCAATAACTTTTGATGATGTCGGCTGAGCCATATTGCTCAGTCGACATTTTTTTTGCCGACTCCCTGCCAGAGAGAATCTGACCATGAGTGACTTACACGCTCAATACAACGAAGTAGAAAAGCTGATTG
>JAYYHM010000310.1:0-3712 GCA_036148415.1 Planctomycetota bacterium | reverse complement strand
ATCAGGATACTCGGTTGCCTTAAGCGTGCTTGGGTGCTTTCTATCCGTTCCACGGTAATGGTGAGCTTGGGATCTCGCTTGTCTCAGGATCTTGGCTTCAATGCCTGTGTTCCAAGGTGAGGGTAATCCGTAATAAACCATGGAGCCTCCGCCCTCATAGCCTCCCTCACTGAGCACCCTTTCCGATGGAATGTATGCCATCACATCATTAGCGTAGGCGGTCACCCAAGTGGAACCTGCGCCGTGTTCTTCCTTGAGTCGTAGCGCATAATCCACAACCACTTCACCACCCAGAAAGTACCAAAGTGGTCCATTACCCAGTTTCCAACTTTGCACAGGATAAGGGTAACTCTCAGGCAGTGACCCACTGTCGTTCAGTTGATTCAGTAAGTGTTTGGCACGTGATACCTCAAAACGATTGCTTGACTGAGAGGTTTGTTGAAGTTCTTCTCGAGTTGGGATTTGTTGGAACTCGAGATCCACGTGTTCTTTTGACGTTTTGATTTCGCCATCAATGCGATTCATGGGTTTTAGGATCGCAGCCGCCACCGAGTCTCCAAGTTGTCGACCGTAGGCCTGAGCCAATTCAATGGATCGTCTTGGGATGGGGTTCTGGTCCGCTCCGCAGCCCACCCAAACCATGGCGTCAGCATTGGGAAATCGCGATTCGAGATTGGATTGTGCGTATCCAGGCCAGTCAGCACACCACTGATAGCCGGAGAGCACGGTGGCGTGACAGGCATACCCACAGACGATAGCTCGAATTTTTTTCGCATCTAATCCTTCTGCTTGCTTTGAACTTGTCGTTGTGCTGACCGACTCGGATACCACAAGGATTGGCACGTCATGATCTACCGGTCCCGCAAGCGCGTCTTGGCGAGTCAGTTCGGGGACCTGTTGTTCTCGATTATTCCTGCGATTCACTGCAAATTTGCAACGGCCTACGGTCCAATGGAGTTCTGCGTCGGATAGATTCTCTCCCGCTTGCCGTATGAGATGAAGAATGGTTTTTTTTAATTTTTGGGTGTAGCGATCTATTTGTCTCAAGCTTGAGTAATCCAAGTTGTACATGCTCAAGAGATTTGTTCCGACGACCGGCCCGCTGTGGGTGTGCGTGGTAGAAATTGCGATTTGCCCTGCTGAGACTCCGGCATGAACTGCTGCTTCGTTCTTAATCGCGTCCGTGGTTGCCGCATCGATCCCAATGAGGTCGAGTGTAACCAAAATGATCCGTGTGCCCTGGTGATCCTCAATGGTCATCACCTTCGCCCATAGGTCCGAGATTTTTCCATCTGCAGGCCGATTCCGAGAACCATAGCCCGACATCCACATCGGTTCATCGGGTGTGATTACCTCTTTTGCGGTACCCACTCTCCATTCCGTGGCAAGGCTCCAAGAAGGAGTCATGGAGAACAGAGTGATCAAGCAAGATATTGCGGTGATGCTTTTCAGGGGCAAGGATCTCTCCTCCTAGCGTATGATGCGTGATGGGTTAAGAAGAGTTATGCCGATTCGGGTCGATTTAAACATGGCTTAACGACTGTTCTCCGTGAGGGGACTTTTTGCATGTCCACGGCTCCAGCGTTTTAAGCCTTCGAGTCGTTGTTTACCTCGGGCAAAATAAGTTTCGCCCAAATTCGAAAGGTGTTGGTTCACTCTGGCCTCATAAGTGGAGGTAGGGGAATCACTCTGAACCCAAGGCAGGCTCTTCATGGTTTCAAAGCAAGCTTCGGCGATCACTTGGTGGCCTTTGATGGAGGGATGGACGTGATCAACAAACCATTCCGGATCCACGATGCCGTCTGGAAGATTCAGCCCTTTTTGATTTTTCTTATCGAGATGCCTTGGAACATCCACCAAGAAGACACGTTCATGATTTGCATAGCGTTTGATTGCGGAGATCACGGAGCTTGTTGCTCTCAGCGGGCACACATCGTGGTCTCGTGCTTGGATGAGATACGGTCGGGCCGCTTCGGTGAGACCACGGTCCAACAGGATCTTGCCGCAGAGATAGTTAGCGCCGGCGTGATATGGATCCAGAAGCAGACATTCTTTTGCTGCTGCAAGTCGGTCTTCGTCCGAGTGTTGGAGGTCCTGCGCTTTCAGCCAGACACTTTGAAGGTCTCGTTCTTTCTCATCGGTTAAGCCAGGGTCTGGTCTGGATTTGAAAGGAGGCGTGCCAACGATATCACTGACCGGTACACATAAGATGAGAGGGATGCCGGATTCTGAAGTGCACTCGATCATCTGCTGCAGTGTGGTTTCAAAATGTCGCTCAACACCACGTTTCCACCCCGTGTCCCGCTCATATTTCTGCAACCCGTTTTCTCGATCTAGGCGAGTAAGGACTTCACGCGGCATCGCGTTGTTGCTTTGTGGAGGGTTGGTGAATTTTGAGTTTAACCATGATGCAATATGGCTATGTCTTGCAAATGGAATCAGGCTTTGCCGGAGCGTTCCAAGTTCTCGTATAGTTGAATATTCTCGGTCCTCTAAAAATTCGTTATGCCCCGTGTAAAGTACGATTGCATCAGGCTGGTAATGGAGAACTTCCTGAAGAATGCGGGCGACCCGATAACTTGCGTAAGACACGCCACCACAATTAATGACTTCATACTCAGTCGTGCTGTCTGCTGCTTCCAATTGAAATTGGAGCCAAGTTGAGAATGCCGTTTCCGTCGAGTAGGGTCTCCCCTGAACCGTTGATCCACCCAGCACAAAGATCCGGCGTGTGTTCGCTGACTTTGAGTTTGGAAAAGAATCAGGGCAAAAGAAATTGTGTCGTGTGTTGGGAATCTCCCAACGATCACTCGCAACATTCTTTTCAAAAAGTGGCTCAAGCTGGTGGAGGTCGACCCATGGATCGGTGTCCCATGCCTCGCTTACAGTCGCATTTCCCATGCGAAGGTAAATCTCCAGGGCAACGAACGGTAACACGCCAAGCAGGATAGACATTGCGCGGAGAAGCCATAAACGCTGAATTGGAGTGGCTTCATGCATGAATCTATTTCTCCCTCTGCCAGACGATCTAAGCGAGTAGTCTAACAATCTCTCATCCAAAGACCCACATTCAGAGAAACCCATTTCTTGGGAAAGTTGCCGAAACCTTCTCGTCCTTCTCAGGTAGGTGAGATGAACCGTGGATTCCATTCACGATTCCCGACTAAGATAGACTCCGTTCGAATTTGTCTTGCTTCAACGGATTTGCCACTTTGAGTCAACAAAGATCAGGATGTATGCATGAGCGCCGGAAAAAATCTCTATCTCACCGGTTACCGAGGGACTGGGAAATCCACCGTGGGGCGGAGATTAGCTGAACGTTTACATACCCAATGCATCGATTTGGATGACGTGGTCGAGGCTGTCGCAGGAAAATCCATACGTGAGATTTTTGAGCAAGAAGGTGAGGAGTCGTTCCGAGATTTTGAGTCGTCTGCACTCATTGAGGTGTCCGGTCAGGATGGTGTGGTTATTTCGTTGGGGGGTGGGGCAATCTTGCGGCCGGAAAACCGAAAGAGGATTTCGAGCCGCGGATTCTGTTTTTGGCTGGATGCTCAGCCCGAGACCATTCTGAGACGGTTACGAGGGGATGCTAGCAGTGAACAAAAACGACCCGCGTTAACCGAACTGAGTGAGCTTGAGGAAATCCGTGCGATGTTATCGAGTCGACAGAAGTTGTATTCTGCAGTCAGTAGCTATCGGATCAATGTGA
>JAYYHM010000309.1:0-4004 GCA_036148415.1 Planctomycetota bacterium | reverse complement strand
CCTGCTCGAGAAATTCATAGAAGCCCAACTGACTGCCATTGGGTTTCCTAATCATCGCAAAATCTGAGCGAGCATCTGGGTCGAGTAAACTACCGGAAACAAAACCGAGGGGCTTCACATCAATCGCTGATTCCGCGATTTCCAATCGCCAAACCTTGACTCCCTCTTCGGTTTCAGCGAGAAGGATATGACTCGAATCAATCCACTGAATTTTTTTGCAGTGAAGGTCAACCAAGCTTTGTACTTGCAGCCTACCTGAATCAGGTGGTGACTCATCAAAACGCACCACCTTGATCCTTCCATCAATCGTGTGGATGAGAACAAACTTATCCTTCTCGGCAAGATGGCAGCTCAATGCTCGAATGTCCTGCCAATACCAGCTTCGAGTTCTCTCACCCTCTTCAACAGCAAGTGATTTCAATTCATATGACCACTGCTGTCCAGCCGTTCCGCGGAGCTGTGCTGCCTGCCCTTCTTGATCACCGGATGCTTTGGGAACAATCATCTGAGATGCCTTCAAGTACCTAAGCATGTGGGAATTACCGATCTGAATGACCTGATCTTCATGCAAATCAGAGAACTCTATTCTCACGGAACCATTTTTCTCGCCCTCTGACGGAGAAGGCTCCCAGCAGAAAAGCTTCGCGGTTACCTGGTCCAAGCGGCGGTTGTGTCGACTCTTTTCGCCTTCGATATCTTGAAAGGTTAAAGAATAGAAAGAGCCATTAGACAGCTCGCCGAGTTGGGTCCGACCACCACCAGCAAATAATCGAACCCGCGCATCAATCTGTGTAGTGAGGTCAACAAGCACCTGAGACCACATCACTCGACGTTGCAGGTTCGAGTCGAGCGACAGGGAATCGTTATCTTCCGTCATTTGGTCAGTCAACTGCAGGGCGGTTGTCAGTCCGTCGTGAGGCTGACTGGCTCCTAGGGTCCGAACTTCGGCAATCTGTTTCTCAAACGCCGCCTCTTCCATGGTCTCCCGAGTTTCCGTTTTTGTCGCATCGATCTGGTCTTCCGCTTGGGAAAGCTGCTCTTCCGTTTCTCGCAGTTGGTCCTGCTGTTGATCCTGCGTCGCTTGACTGTCCTGCAACTGACTCCATAACAGCGGCACCAGCAGAAATGAAACGAGAGAAATAGCTACCAAGGCGGCGGTGTAGGGATACTGTTCGACCGTTCTCCTCAAGGCAAGAATCGGTGATTTTGGCTTTGCGCTCACTGTCAAGCCCTGTCTGTATCTTCGCAGGTCGGCTCCAAGATCCGCAGCGGAAGGGTAACGATCACGTGGATCCTTCTCTAAGCATTTCATGCAGATGTTGTGGAGGTCTGCTGAGATTTCCCAATCCGAATCCTTCGCAACGATAGGCGCTGGACGTTCGTTGACAATTCGATGGGGAAGCGACGCCATGTCCGTTCCAAAAGGAAGTTGACCGGTAAGCATTTCGTAGAGCATTACGCCTAATGAATAGACATCCGTTCGAGCGTCGGCATCCTTGGCTTGACCGATAGCAACCTCAGGAGCCATGTAGGCGTAGGTACCTAGAACCTGACCCGTTGCGGTGGCGGCCGTCAAATTATGATCTGCTTTGGCCACACCGAAGTCAGTGATCCTTGGTTTACCCGATGGATCAACCAATACATTACTTGGCTTCAAATCGCGGTGGATCACCCCAGCATCATGGATCGCCTGCAAAGGATCGCAGAGCTCCAACGCAAGTGCGACCCTATCATCTAATGCACCTTCATTGGTATCTAACCACTGATCGAGAGTGTTTCCCTGAATGAATTCACTACAGATGTAGATCACACCATCAACCCGTCCCACATCGTGAACCGCCACCACGCCAGGGTGCCTCACTGATGCTGCGATCCTTGCCTCCCGAAGGAACGAATCTGCCTGATGATCCCCGATGGATCCCTTTCGGGGAATTTTCAACGCGACTTCGCGATTCAGGTTCTCATCGTAGGCCAGCCAAACTTGGCCGAACGCACCTGAGCCAAGGATCCGCCGAAGCTGGTAATCGCCGATCACGAGCCCAGGGGTTAGCCTAGAGACACTCACCTGCGTGCTGAATTTTTCACCACAGCGATCACAAATGATTGAGTCAGCGCCCACCTCTATCTTCTGTGATGCGGGATCCACCAACTGGCTGCATCTTGGGCAGCGTAAAAACTCGATGTGCGTCTGAGCAGCATCTCTGGAAACCGTCTCGGCACTCTCAACGGAGAGAGTTTGATTGAAACCGCCGTAGGATTCGAGCTCAACGCTCCCTGTATTCAGCTCAGCGTTACTGGATTGATCTTGATCGTGTGATGTCTCTCGCCCTGCTTCTGGTAACTTTTGCGCGAGATCAATCAGCCGAAGACGCCTGAATTGGACGCGTAGTAATTCTTCCAACTCCGGATACTTTGAAATCAATTCGTCCTGCGAGTATGGATCAGAGCCATTACCGGATGACCAAGCTCGCAATGCAATTCGCCTTGCTTTTTCCTCAGGAGAAATAGATTTCCCGAAAGAGTGAGTTTGTTCATTCGTCATGGCACGGAAACTCCCCCTCAATGCGATTGGCCAGCGATCGAATTATCGTCATCTTCCGGAGGCTTACGCTACCGTCTCCCAACGGCCGATTTCTCAGGCAATTAAATCCGTTAGTGGTCCGCGATACGAAACACCATTCTGCTTTAAAACGAGATCTTCATTTCCATAATGCTCGGTAGGATTTCCATAGGCATTAAGCAAGGTCGTCCACCAGTTACCAATCGTGCGACAGCCCTGGTCGCCATACTTTGCGTAACGAATGTATCTTCCCGGGATATTCAATTTCCCGCCACATCCACCAAGCACAACGTAAGGCCACTCCAAGCAGTCGGCATGGTGTTTATTGGCAGCATCGCTGAAATAAATGATCATCGTATTATCAAGCATATTACCGGAACCCTCCGGCACTGCTCGAAGCTTAGCGGCCATTTGAGCGAGTAGGGCACAGTGGTGATTGCGAATCAATTCACGACACTCATCTTGCGTACGACTACTCTCATCATGACCAATTCCGTGGTTCGGTTTCACTAACCCCAAGCCTTTATAAATGGTGGATAGATTATCCAGCCTGATTGTCACGCAATTTGTTAAGCCACCGATCAGAGCAGCTGCAGCGATGTCAAAATGGGCCTCCTGCCGAACCTCCTCTACTTGACTGGTAAATTTATCAGTAAAAGCCGGAGCATGATCCTGAATGCTACTTTTCATTCCCGTCAATCGACTGTGTCGGACCTGCAATTCTTCGAATGCATTGAGATAAGCGTCAAGCTTCGGTCTCTCGGGCGCTGGAATTACTTTTTCCAGTCTCTTAATATCTTCAACCATAAAATCGAAAAGATTCGACTGAATCTTGAAACGCTTCTCACCTTTTCCATCACTAGACACCGCTGAACCAAACAGTTGCTCAAAGGCGAGATCCGGACTGCCTTGAAATGGCAACTCTTTGTTGGCGGAGACAGCTGTGATCCCGGGGTACATCGTCCCGCCAAACGATTTGGAAAGTGCTGGACCTCGGACAGCAAGTCCAACGTGATTGAAGGGAGCTGGATGCAGTTTTGCTAACTCAGCATCTACCGTTGCCCGAAGGATCGCACCGCGATTGTGTTCGCCTCCGGTCATGTAAACACCCATCGCGCCAAACCAGCTACTGTGCCCGCCTCGACACATCTTCCCCGATAAACCCTGCACCATCGACAACTGATTTTTGAATGGCTCCAGTGGAGACATGGATGGGGGAAGTTCGGCATCTAATAGTGATTCGTTACATGGCCCCTTTTGCTGAAACTTGGGGGGAGTGATCCCCGAAGGGACAATACCGCTTGATTTCACAACAAAAACAAATCGTGTTGGTACTTGACCTGCTTTACCCTCTCCCTGAGCCCTGACCTGCTCGAGAAAGGGATTGATTAACCAAGATCCAGCCCCGAGAGAGAGGCCACGCAAAAGATTTCGTCGTGTGGTT
>JAYYHM010000308.1:0-2606 GCA_036148415.1 Planctomycetota bacterium | reverse complement strand
CCCCAGGAGTCCCCTTTCCAAGTTCCCTCAACGAAATGCAAGCGGCAAAGTGCGGCGAATAACTCAGACCGGTACTTGCCAGAAGAATGTGTGAGTCTTTGAGCCAGACCTTGGACAACGTCTGTTCTGTGAATCATTGCGAGTGCTCTGAGTATGGAAGTCTGATTCGTGCTCCTTTCATCAAGAGCCATGAAACAGTCATTTGCCGCACCTCGAGTTGCTACCACTCGGATTGCTGTATGACGCACGACAGGATCTTGGTGATCAAACGCTTCGATGCATTCACGAGTGGTGGCCTGGTTTTGTAAATGATCAAGTAGGTTTCGTTGAGCAGGTCGTCTCTGAGTGGCTTGCTCAAGGAGTAGTTGGCTCTGGTCACTGTTCCGGTAAAACAGTTCACGTTGAGCGACAAGACGGCGTCGATGACTTGGAGAATCGAAAAGATCGACCAACTCTTGATCACTGAGTTCCGCAAATGTAGGCATGGGAGGTGGTTCGAAGGCCTTGGGGCGTACGCAGACAATGTATCCCACGTCAGGACCGTTCCACTTAAAGGTCGCGCCCTTCCAGCTAGCGCAATAAAGACGACTATTTCCGTCGATATCTGCATCGGTCGGTCGGGTGAGACGAATGAAGGGTTGCGGTGGACGGGTTTCTTTAAAGGTAGACCCATTTCGTTCTACCTGATGGTGATACAACGCACCGGTACCCCAGTCTGCCGTGAACGGTGCGTTACCCCATTTCTTGAATCCAGGTTCGGCAACGAAGACGGCCCCACAGCCAGATCCCCCACCATAATCTGCTAGAGGTTGGATACATTCTTCATTGAAGTTCTTGTAAAGACGCGGATATCCATGATCTTCATGACCGGTGAAATGATGGAGCCTAACATCCCAGCCCCCACCATCATTCGTGTTGTCCCGAGCAAACATCTCCATCTCCGGGCTGATGGCTACCTCAAGAATATTTCGAGTGCCTGTTGAGAACAGTTGAAGTTGGGTTCCGTCAGGACGCACTCGAATGACTCCCCCCCCGCGATGAGTGAGTTTGGACCCATCTGTGCCTTCAGCATTGATAAATCCAAAGTCACCACCAGCAAGATAGAGCCAGCCATCGACCCCTATCGAGAGACCATTCGTTGTGTGATCTGCGGGGCGGTCCTCATAGCCGAACGCAAGGTTCGTTACCAATGTTCTCTGTTCATCCGCTACGCCGTCATCATCACGGTCAAAAAATACACTTAGATTTGGGGGATGCATCACGAATAGCCGGTCCCGATCCCATACCAATCCTCGTGGCGCATCAACCTCGCAAAAAACTTTAGTTTCGTCTGCACGACCATCGCCATCGAGATCACGCAACCGAATGATTCGGCCGCGAGATGGATCACGACCCAGTGAGCCGTTTCCGTCGGAACTGACAAACAGAGTTCCGTCAACGCTTGAGGCTACGAAAACCGGGTAATTCACGGCGGGCGGCGAGGCGAAAATCGTTGCTTCAAAGCCATCGGGAACGCTGACTTCTCTGAGTAGATTCTGCTCGTCTTCCGCGGATAGATGAATGATTTTTGGAGTGTTATTGCCCGCACTCTCAAACCGATCCGCTTGCAATGGGACAAACTCATTCTTGTTTGACGGATCTGCGGGCCAAAGATTTTTTAGGTTCTCTCCGCGGGGCAATATTTCTTTAATACTGCACCAACCACCACCTTGGGATGCAAGTCCGGTGATTCGAACATGGCTTAGCTTATTTGGTGGATCCAAATCAATTGCTTGGCTTCCTTTGAGAGTACCTCTGTGCAGTGTTGTCCAAGCCCCTGAGGAGTCCGATCCCTCGATCAAGGCTTCATATTGTCGATCTTCAAATTCCCATCGAATGGATAGTTGTTTAAGGGTTTGCGGTACCTGGAACTCCATGGTGATACTTTGGGGATAAGATGCACCGTTTGCGCACCATCGAGTGGAATCTTTTCCATCAAGGGCGTGGTAGGCCGGATGGCCGAACTGAGTGCTGGAGCTTGTGACCTTCACCAGTGTCGCATCTTTGGGTGCCATACCCAAGTCCGTGCTTGAGCCAGCTTTGTACTTTTCTTTATCAATGAAAGTGGTTGTTTGCTTCCCCTCATAAGGCACGAGATAATCACTATTTAGCTGGTCGCAAGCCCAGAGAAGACCGCGAGTGATGAGGTCGAGGTAACGATCATCTTGTACTGTGTTTGTATTATGACCCAAGGTAGTGCTAAAGCTTTTCGCACCTTGAGTTTCATTAGTCCAAGCAACAACCGCTTGATCAATTCTGGAGTTGGCGCCGGGTATTTCTTGCTTACCCATGGCAAGTGGTTTAGCACCAAAGAGTTTGACATTGTTGTAAAGCTCTTCCTTTTCTGTTTTCCAATCTTGAAGGTTGCGAGTGATTGGATGATCTTCGGCGGTAAATTCGATCTGTATCGGTTGCTGGGGCCCGTGGCCAGAAGACTGTAGGCCTATATGCCTGAACCACTCATCGCCACCGGTTCTGAAACTATGCATCGCGCAATGCAGGTGAACCGCGGGGATTCGTTTATGAATCTGTGTGATTCGATTCACTAAAGCGGGGTCATCAATCCT
>JAYYHM010000307.1:0-3845 GCA_036148415.1 Planctomycetota bacterium | reverse complement strand
GGTACCTCAATGTCAACATCCTTTAAATTATGATGACTGGCCCCTTGGAGACGGATGCAATGCTCGCGATCCGGATTCCTCCGCCTTCTTGGCGAACACACCTGCTGATCACCTTTCAGAAACTTACCTGTCAGACTGGCGGTATCACTTTCGAGTTGAGTTGGAGTACCCTGGCTGATGATGTATCCCCCTGCCTCCCCCGCACCAGGTCCGATGTCGACGACCAAATCAGCCTCTCGAATTGTCGCCTCATCATGTTCCACAACCACCACGGTGTTTCCCGATCGTTGCAGCGAACGGATGGTGTTGATTAATCGCTCGTGGTCGGCTGGATGTAGACCAATGGAAGGCTCATCCAGAACATAACAAACCCCCACCAATCCACTGCCTAGGCTCGTTGCCAATCGAACACGTTGGAGCTCACCTCCGCTAAGTGTTTCAGCAGAGCGGTCCAGCGTAAGGTAAGGAAGTCCCACTCCCATCAAGTAATCTAGACGCCGTGCGACTTCACGCGTGATCGGCTCAGCGACCTGGGCTTCGGTATGCCCAAGACGGTCTGGAAGACAAGTCAGCCATTGTTTTGCTTCACCCAGAGTTTTCCCCACTAAGTAGCCGATTGAGACTCCACCGACTGTGACGGCCAAAGCTTCTTTCCGCAATCTTCCCCCTTTACAGCAACTGCAGGGTTGACCCGTCTCCCG
The DNA here is from genome assembly GCA_036148415.1 of Planctomycetota bacterium. Lineage (GTDB taxonomy): Bacteria > Planctomycetota > Planctomycetia > Pirellulales > Pirellulaceae > Rubripirellula. The sequence goes on along the minus strand of JAYYHM010000307.1, from coordinate 3,144 downwards.
GTTTCTACCTACTCCCTCACATATTGGGCATGCACCGTAGGGGCTGTTGAAGCTAAAGGTACGCGGCTCGAGTTCATTGAAGCTTTCACCACATTCCACACATGCCATGAGGGTGCTGAGAAGCTTCTCGATGGGTTCGTCTTGCTCGATGTGGTCAACGATCGCCCCCATGACGCCTCCGCCGAGTCTCAAAGCTAGATTAACGGATTCGCTGATTCGGGATTTGATCCCGCTACGTACAACTAATCGATCAACAATCGCCTCGATAGTGTGTAATTTACGCGGAGCGAGTGTTGGCACCTCTTCAAGAAGGTAAATTTCACCATCCACGCGCGCTCGGATCAGCCCGCTTTTCTGAATGTCCTCGAATATCTCTCGATGCGATCCTCGACGACCTCTCACCATCGGCGCGGTCAAAATCACCTTGGAGCCATCGGGAAGTGCCCTCAGGTCTTCAATGATTTTTTCGGGAGATTGCTTCGCAATCGCCGATCCACAGTTAGCACAATGGGGCACACCAATCCTCGCGTAGAGGACCCTCAGGTAGTCATAGATTTCGGTAACCGTCGCGACAGTGCTCCGTGCGTGGTTCGTCCCGGGCTTTTGGTCAATTGCCAAGGTCGGTGCAAGACCATCAATCGACGTCACTGGTGGGCGTGGCATTTGGTCGAGAAACTGTCTAGCGTAAGCTGAGAGACTATCGATGTATTGGCGTTGACCCTCTGCGTAGAGCGTGTCAAAAGCGAGCGAACTTTTGCCACTACCTGAAACTCCCGTGATCACGGTCAGCGCATCCCGGGGGATATCTAAATCGACTGATTTGAGATTATGGACCGATGCTCCCCGAATGCGAATACTCTGTTGCATCGGTTGGGAATTGGAATCGTCGCCTCGCCTGACCTTTTTTTGCTTCGTCTTTTTGCTTGTTTTTTTAGCCATTGGCGAAGGTGGGATCCATGTGGGCTTGTGTGGGTATGCCTGCTAAACTCAGAACACGGTAAAGGAATGACAACTGCCTGAACATAGACTCTGCCAATTGCTGAGGTTTAACGTTTATTGTGAGTGAAATTGACGGAGAAAGCAGCCCTGACTTGCAGCAATTTATTGAGCGAGAGCACCTTCTGCTTGCAAGTTATGCAACCCACAGCAGTCACACGCGGGGCCGATTCCACCTTGAGTCAGAACATCTTTACCGCGCACCGTATGCTCGTGATCGCGACCGTATCCTTCACAGCAGTGCATTCCGCAGGTTGAGCGGAAAAATGCAAGTATTCACAGGGGAAATGGGGATTTATCACCGAACGCGTCTGACTCATACCTTTGAAGTTGCCTCCGTGGCGAGGACTCTTGCGAGGGCCTTGAGGTTGAATGAGGATTTAACCGAGGCGTTAGCCCTAATGCATGATATTGGGCATCCGCCCTACGGGCACTGTGGGGAAGACGCATTGGACAACTGCCTCGGTGCCGCAGGCGGCTTTTCGCATAATCAGTTTGCGCTAGTGGTGGTACAAGAGCTAGAGAAACGATACCTACATTTCGACGGACTGAATCTAAGTTATGAAACTCTGGCAGGCCAAGACGTTCGGGCGAATAAGGAAGCTGCCGCAGTCGGCCGATCCCCAAGCCTCGAGGTCCAGATTGTTGATCTTGCTGATTCGATTGCCTACGACGCTCACGATGTGGATGATGCTCTTCAGCTGGGGTTGCTAACCATTGCTGAACTCAAGGATCTTTCCATTATTCAACGCGCGATCTTGACAGCGGGAGAACCGATCGACCTGCTGCCCAAACAGCAAATCGGAGTCGAGCTTGTGCGCGCACTGATCGATCTACAAGTTAGTGATCTCCTGCACCAGAGTAGTGATCGACTCTTGCCGCATGGCGGGAAATCGTGTGACGAGCTCTGCGCGCTCGGGGTACGACTTGAGCACAGCACCTCGATTGCCGGCGAAAGAGAGGAGCTTGAGCAGTTCCTCTTCGAAACCGTGTATCGCCACAAACGTTTGATTCCCGTTAGGGAGGCAGCTGCTAACCGTCTGGAGGTGCTCTTCGACAAACTTTCGCAAGACCCCCTACGGTTACCCCTCCGATTTCGAAAGCGTGCAGAACAATATTCGCCGGCGGTGGCTACCGGACAGTATCTTGCGGGAATGACGGATCAGTTCTGCGACCAACAATATCAGCAATTGATTATCCCTTCGTCCGGTCCTTTGGAAGACTGGTAATTGGGCCGACTTATCGCAAATCTCTTCGCCAAATGAGAGCTGTCAATTTTCCTCTCGAATAGAACTGAGGGTGTTTAACTTTATCGGTACTGTTCATGGCAAGAATCGCAGCGTTGTCTGATTTTTGCGACTCCCTGTCTCACCGCGTCGTAGTCATCCCGACCTAGTGCTTTAACCACCGAGGACGCTTCTTGTGTCATGGAATCACTCAGTTCCGTATAGTCTTCATCATCAGCCTCATCCATTCCCTCTTGGACCAGGACTTCGCCCACCATAGACAGGAGCTCCGCGTTCCGCTTGATGTTTTCCTCTTCATCTTTGTATGTCTTCTTATCCCGAACACTATCTTCCAGTGCCTCAACCAAAAGTTCGAGGTATTCCATCAGAGGTGATCGATCGACGATCGATGTCCAATCGTTTTGGGTTTCCGCATCGCGACCACTGATCCCACCGCCAGAGACGAGATCCTCGAGGTCGACTTTCCGCAGCTTCGCCTCGTTATATACTTGGGTGGACCCTGCTTTGCAGTTGTAGGCGGTGCGAGCTATCAAATCCCGGGCTGCGGGTGCATCTTTCTTCCAACGTATATCTCCACTGTAGTCAGCGATCACAGCAAATAGGGTTGCTAGAACTGACAGGTCAAGCCGGGCTTCGAGGTAACCTCCGCTGTTGAAGGAACCGGGGGTGCTGACTACCGTGTCATAGTGCAAACGAAGCCTTTTGACTTCGTCTTCGATTGACGCTGGCGAGATTAGCTTCGCCCAATTATCGCTTCCACCGCTTGTTTCAGATTGGCCGCTGGTCGGGGAGGCTGCGTTCTCCTTTGCCGCCTGTGCCTCCGCAGCCTTCATCTTATTTAGATCCGGTACCTGTCCGCGAAATGCGTCGTTTAGGCTCTTAAAAAACACACCTTCCCCCT
>JAYYHM010000306.1:0-3267 GCA_036148415.1 Planctomycetota bacterium | reverse complement strand
AAAGCTGCAACGATCAGCTTGTACATGACTTCGATTTCATCTTTACCTTTCAGGCCTGCTCCGGGTTCGGCGATAGGAGATTTGGCTTTTGGAATATCCAACCACGATTCATCCTTACTCAGCCGCGTCTCGATATCACGAATCCCTTGAAAGTACTCGCCGATTTTTTCTTTGTCGGTTTTCGTTAAGCCAATCTGTACTCGTTTTGCCTCGGTCAATACAGCATCCAGCACGCTACGGTTCTCCGCGATGGCGGCCTGCCTCGCTTCCAATGGCAGGTCATCAGCGGAAAAAAGTTTGTGAAACACCTTAACGGGATCATTGAGACCCGAAACGGGTTTGCCTCGCTGATCCCAAGCCAGTGAAAGACCTGGGCCATGACCCGATGAGCTTTCGTCAGTGCTATTGAGCTGGATCGAGGAAAACCGCGTTTCTTGTCCGAGTTGGTTTGCCGCTACCTGATCAGCCGAGATGCTATTGGACATACTTTGGCCGGGAACGGAAAAACGGTTCGCACCGGTCAACCAGAATGTGCTGCCCCAGTGTGCTTCGTTGCTGAATTGGTTCGAGCACCCCTGCACAACGCTTAGATCATTTTTGTGGCGAGACAGGGGCTTCAGCCCTGAAGGTAGATCGTAGTCTGTTCCTGTCTGTTCAACATTGGGAAACCATGTTTCCTGTGTGACACCAAAACCCATTCCCAGCCAAACCATTCGTTTTGGCGGTTTGGGAGTGGTTGGATTTCCCGCTGCTGTCACCTTTCGATAGCCGATCGATTCCAAGGTGGGTAGAGCGAGGAGTGTTCCTGTCCCACGTAGGAAACGTCGCCGTTGTAATGATGTTTTCATACATAGATTCCTGTTGAAAGACTCCATAGAATTTTACTCTTGGAACCTCTCGGGTGGGAGGATTAGGTGAATCAACTGTCGGTAAACTTAGCTTTTTCTCACCATAATCCACACAACAGTGCCAGCTGTATGAAAATACTGATCTGTGATCGGAACGGATGATCAAAATGTCGAGGTTTTTGGTGATTATTGAGCTAGAAAAATATCACTTTGAACAATCCGGTGGATCAATTGACGAAGGCGATTTCCGTCTTTTTCTAATGACCCGATAATTCGATTGACTTCGCCGCGATCACTTGGTTCGAGATGTCGACCCGTGGCGTAAGTTAATAATTTCTCAGTGAGGCACTTGGTGAACTGTTTCTCTCGTTCCATCAGCATTGCTTTGAAGTCAAGAACGTCCTTGATTTCTCGGCCACTGGCCAAGACAGCCGACGTTTCAATGATCGGACCTTCCCTTGAGCCGTTGTCAAAATTTGGGTAACGGTCTCTCAATCGTCCAATTGGATCGAAGGTTTCAAGTGCAATGCCCATAGGATCGATTTTACGATGGCATGCATTGCAAGCTTGTTGATCACGGTGTATCGCCAGCTGTTCCTGCATGGACCTAAGGCCTCGCAGATCCGGGGAGATCGGTTCGATATCCGGTGGTGGTTGAGGCGTTGGTGTTCCCAGCACATTTTCTAGAACGTAGACGCCCCGGACGATCGGTGAAGTATCGACACCGTTTGCAGTCACCGTCATGACCGCGGGCATGGTGAGGATTCCTCCTCGCCGGCTATCCTCCAAACGGACTCTGCGAAGGTTCTCGCCAACAACCTCTTGCTTGTAGATCATTTCACCCAAAAGTTGATTCATGAAGGTGTAATCGGAATCGATGAGTTCTCGAATGGGGCCATTTCGATTCACAAGATCACGGAAGTAGTGTTCAACCTGCGGTATTAAGAAGTCTTTGATGCGAAAATACTGTCCGTAAGGTCCTTTGCGATCTGGTTCCATTCGGCCAAGCTCGTATAGCTTTAACCACCTCTCAGGGAAATGTCTTGTGAAAGCTCGAGCCTTTGGGTCCTTAAGCATTCTTTCGACCTGACGGCGAAGTTCATCCGACTTCGATAACGTCCCTGATCGAGCAAGGTTCATGAGAGTCTCATCCGGCATGGAAGACCAGAGGAAATAACTCAGTCGTGATGCCAGCGCATATTGATCGGATTTTCCGCCCGAAGGTTTCATGTAGATAAAATCAGGTGAACAAAGCATTGCAGTGTAAGTGGCTTGCATTGCCGCTTGGCGAGTATTTCCTTCTGATTCCAATTTTGTAAACAGTTGGAGGTAACGACCTAACTCACCTTCAGTCACTTCTCGTCGATAAGCACGTTCCGCGAAGGAATGAAAAAGCTGATAGACCTCTCGTTCGTTAGGTGACCCATTTCCATAAAGTGAAGTATGACTCTTTGGTGGCCAAGGCACATCGATTGATTCTATTTTAAATTGATGCACTCTTAGGGTCGGTCCCAGATATCCTTTGCGAAAAAGGATCTTGGCGACTTCTTGTTTGAAGCCTTTTTGTTTGCGATCGACTTTTTCATACTCAAGGGGGTACCACTGCTCCAACAGGACGTGAAACGCGTTGTGTTGAATCCATGGTCCATTCTCCCACCCTATCCAGGCGTTCCAAGGATCATCAATCCAGGTCTCGTAAGAGAATTCTCTTTTCTGCCCATCGGGAGGAAGATTCCAGGTGGCGATTCGGTGTCGTCGCTCTCCACGAAGATGCTCGTGACGCTCAAGATAGAGTCCAACCTCAAATGCTTCGTCTGGATTGTCACGGCCTTGATGAATCAATCCTCCTTCACGTACTGTCCAGTCTCCCCAGAACCCTTCGCGTGGATTATGCGCTGAGAGTTCAACCGTGATACGATATCTTGCTGGACGTCGAATGCCACGATGGTATTTATCGGGTCCAATTCGGTTGTATCGATCCCAGCGTTGAAAGACTTCGTCGTAAGGATCTCCGTTGTCTCTCTGGTATTTTCCAAGCGTGTCGCCGTGAAGAGTCTTGGTGCAAATCGGTGCGGTGAAAGTCTCGGGCTGGAAGGTTTCCTGAGGCGTGTTGTGAGTCGCCATTTCAATGGTTTCTTCTGCAGCTCCAATGAGCATCTTTAGAAGGAAATCAGACATGACTAAATGTTGGCCGATATTGTCGAACCCATCCCACTCTTCGTCGTCTTGAAAGCTACGCGTGGGTTCTATGGTCTTTTGCTCTGTGATTCCGTTGCCATTAAAGTCGTAGAGTCCGGAAACCACTGAGGGTTCGAAGTCAGGGTGATTGATGTAGAAAAGGTCTCGGAGTGTGTTGCGTAATTCGAATTTGTTTAGGCGGCGAATCACGGTTTTCCCACCCGTGCTGTGGCTCGCCTCA
>JAYYHM010000305.1:0-2888 GCA_036148415.1 Planctomycetota bacterium | reverse complement strand
GAATATCACCAGTGCGCAGCGGACCGAGACCACCGTCCCGCAGCAGCAACTATTTGTGCTTAATAGTCCTTTCATGATCCGTCAGGCGAAGGCGTTGGCTGCAAGGCTGCATCGAGAAGCACCAGATAGTAACGAGCAGCGTTTAGAACTCGGGTTTCAGTTGGCATATGGTCGGTCACCGAGTGAAGAAGAAATGAACCTCGGATTGAATTACCTTTCGGGTGAAGATGAACCGGATAGTAAACTCAATCGGTGGGAAATGTATGCTCAAGTTCTATTGGGTAGCAATGAGCTTATCTATTTGGATTGAGTTGCGACTGGAAATCGCACCTACCGAAAGAAGAATCACCATCCCCTGCATTTGTGGTAACCACTGAAATGAAATCTATGCAACCAACATCAAGCTTGAATCGTCGTGCCTCCTTGCAGCGTATGGGAACGGGGATGGGAATGTTGGGCTTGGCAGGTATTCTAGCGCAAGACAAATCGCTTGGTGCTGACACCACTGACCCAGCGGATATCAAGCGGGTGGCTGGTGTTCTGGATCCCAAACCGTCTCATTTTGCGCCTCGTGCCAAGCACATCATTCATCTGTTTATGAATGGCGGGCCGTCTCAAGTGGATACATTTGATCCGAAACCCGCTTTGGAGAAATACAACGGACAGCGACCGCCGTCGGCTGAACTGAAAACCGAACGCAAGACAGGTGGGTTGTTGATGTCTCCCTTCAAGTTCCGTCGCTATGGCGAGTCGGGGTTGGAAGTCAGTGATCTGTTCCCAAAGGTCGGGGAATGCGCCGACGAGCTATGTGTGATTCGGTCGATGCATACAAATATCCCCAATCACGAGCCTTCGTTACTGATGATGAACAGTGGGGAAACGCAGCCGACACGGCCTGCGATGGGTTCTTGGTTGCTGTACGGTCTGGGTACAGAAAATCAGAACTTACCCGGTTATGTCGTATTGTGTCCCGGCAAGCCTGTGGTCGGTCCTCAACTTTGGAGCAATAGTTTTCTGCCGGGTGTTTTTCAGGGAACGCATATCAACCATGCCCAAAATGTTGATCCCAAAAAAGTGATTGAGCACATCAGCAACAGTCACCTAACAAAATCGGCGCAACGCGAGCAGTTGGATCTGCTTACGAAAATGAATCAGATACACCTCGATAAGAGGGGTGGCACGGATAGCCGTTTAGAAGCTCGCATCGAGTCACTTGAAATGGCGTTCAGGATGCAGGCCGAGGCGCAGGGTGTATTTGATTTGAATCAGGAAACGCAGAAGACTCGCGATGCTTACGGATCGGGTCAATTTGCAAATGGTTGCCTGGCTGCTCGTCGACTTGTCGAAAGTGGAGTCAGAATGGTGCAGGTTTATTACGGTAACGGGCAGCCGTGGGATGATCATGGCAATATAAAATCGCATGCGGACAAAGCGAAGAATGTGGATCAGCCCATCGCAGCTTTGATCAAAGATTTGAAGCAGCGGGATCTCCTCAAGGACACACTGATTGTCTGGGGCGGAGAATTTGGGCGAACACCTGTCGCAGAAAATGGAAATGGTCGGGATCATAATCATCACGGTTTCTCGATGTGGCTTGCCGGTGGGGGGGTTAAAGGTGGGATCGCTTATGGTTCGACGGATGAATTTGGATTCGCCGCGATCGAAAACAAAGTTCATGTGCATGATCTCCATGCAACCATTCTTCATTTGATGGGATTGGACCACGAGAAACTGACTTACCGGTATAGCGGTCGAGATTTTCGCTTAACGGATGTGCATGGAACGGTGGTGAAAGACATCATGGCTTAATAAGTCGTTTTTCCGTCGCTGGAGAAGCTTTTGCCGTACTCAATCGCAGCGATGTATCCAGATCTTCCACTCGAAGAGCGGAATCAGGTTGAAAACCGAAAGCGGAGCCGTTGTAATAGTGACTATCGCTATTCAAGGCAGCCTTTTACCCGCTTTTGCAGTAGGGGATTCTTGTGTTGGAGTTCGGACGATTCAGAGCCCATACCTGCGATGGTATAGGACGACGTGGATTCATTAAAACTGCCGCCAGCGTCCCCATGGCGTTAGGAGCTGGCTTGCCTTCTTTGGAAGCCGTTGAAGCCGCTCGAAGTCGTGCCAAGGCAAAGTCCGTTATCTTGCTATGGTTGTGGGGGGGACCAAGTCACATTGATATGGTTGACCCCAAGCCAGATGCTCCCATGGAGTATCGCGGCCCGTTCGGAACGATTGCCACCAAGACGCCTGGTATGAGATTTACAGAGTTGTTGCCACGGATGGCTGCTCGCAGTGATCGATACTCGGTGATTCGCTCGATGCAGACGACTAACGGTGGCCACCCGGGAGCGGGTACCGTTGGCCTGACCGGCTATGAGGAAAATGCGGGTCCGATTCAACCTAATTTTGGTTCGATCATAGCTAAACACCACGGTCAAACCGACGCGTTACCACCCTTCTTCTATGTCGGCCGAGGGATTCCACGGGATCTTCCTCGGAGGATTGAGGGTTATGGGGGCGGGACCTTGGGCAAAGCTTATGACCCGTTCCTGGTGAGTTGCAGTGAGCAAGGTGAGGTTGGAATTCCAACGCTAAATATGCTCCCTGGGATGACGCCCGATCGCATTGTGGATCGAAAGCATCTTCTCTCTCAGCTTGATCAGACACGCAAGCAGTTGGACACCGCTAGGATCCGTGATTGGAATCGTTCCCATCAGGCCGCGTATGGCTTGTTGACAGACCCCGAAGCCAGAGAAGCCTTTGACCTTACAGTCGAGAAGCAGGCGACTCGTGACATGTATGGCCAAACGACCTTTGGGCAAAGTTGTTTACTGGCTCGTCGACTGGTGGAAGCAAGAGTTCCTTACGTACAGGTCAATTGGAGT
>JAYYHM010000304.1:0-2845 GCA_036148415.1 Planctomycetota bacterium | reverse complement strand
CGTTCAGTGCCAGAATGCCGTGGCAATTGGTGACTTGGTCACAATACACGGTCACGTGCTCAGGAATACCATCTTCATCTTTGTCAGAAATCAAAAGAAGCGGACCATTCTCACGTGCGGCAATCAAATGACCGAATTCATTGAAAGTCATCGCAATGATTGACCCTAAATTCTCGTCACTCAAAACCCTTTGAACTCCAAATCCCTTTTGAATTTGAAATCGCTCCTGCTGTTCGGTTTGAATTTCCGCGACCACGTCTTCTGCGCGATCCCACGGAACCGTGTCACCTAGTTCTCCGAACGAAGCCGCCGTACCCCACAAGCGATCGTTGAAGACAACCGATTGCCACATTGGGCTCTCTTGATTGCTTACCTTCCAAGAAGCGTCCGAGCTGAAGGTAAACCATTTCGGTTGCTTCTCGGGTTTGACTGAAACGCGAGCAGCAAGAGCTGCGGTGGATCCATGCGTGTTCAGTACTTTAACTGCAACAACATTTCTACCGACTTCGAGTTGCTCAGATATGTCAAATTGCTGCAATTCTCTGGACGATTTACCCGATCCAATCTTCTTACCATTGACGAAAAGTTGGAATTCATCGTCCGCTGCGATCTCCACTCGGCCAATCGATCGTACTTTGAGATTGATGCCTTTTCGGAAATAACAGGTTTGACCTGTTGGAACCGGTGTGGCGATATCACTTCCCTGATCCCAAATCCATTCGGCTTCTTCAGCAAAGGTCAGATTGCTGAGCGAAGTCATCAAGGTAAATGCAGCGAGAAGAATTGTGGCTGTAATCGGAGTGAACGTTCGACCTGAGCCTTCCATGGCAAATCCAAACATTGAGGGAGTTTCGCGTTATGTGCGTTTCTGCCAAGGCAGACTAGAAGGATCTGCCGGTGGGACGCAAGATGGATTCGGATGCGAGTTGCCAACATTGTAGATTCCCGGCATCTTAGATTCCCCGCATCGCAGATTCGAACGCTTGGGTTTTCTTCAAATGGAACACCACGAAATGAGTTCAATCCGCCCTTCCCTGCCCTCTCTCTGACACTTTTAACAGAGAATCAGGGGACTCTTCGCCTAAGTGTTGCTCCCCATTAACCTGCACGCCGCGACTCTTTGCTTGTGCAAACCATGTCGATCCCGCCAATCCGAGGGAGGCTTCACACCGTCAAAAGCTATCAAAAGCTTTTCCCCATTAACCGTCTCACTCAACGGACTTTTCGCTTTCAACTTGATCGGAAATTTATCTTCGGTCCGTGCAGTGGGCAGGGTTTAGAGGGTCTTACTTTCGACTTTTGGTTTCTCGGGGGCCGTGCTTTGAGAACGAGATCGCAAAACAAACTTCAACTTTATTTCTTGCCAGTTGGCGAATGCGAACACGACTGGGTGACCAAGAATCAATCTCACGTTGCCATTCTGAGATTTTTTTGGCCGCCTGATAATTACCAATTTTCAGAGTGACCAATAATCCTTCGAGCGTGCAGCTTCGGTGCAAAACAATATTCTTGATGGTGGTGAGTGTCTTTTCCGGGACCACATTGGAATCCACTAGCAACCACTTCGCACCTTGGAATTGTTTGCGAGGTAGGTCTCCCGCTCTCGCGCGAATATGTTCGAAGTGGGAGTGCTCAGCGATGCTGGGGTCCATTTCCGCAGGGTCGATACCGACGACCCTCAAACCCAGTTCAAGAAGTCGTCCGCAGGCACCTCCCGGTGCACTACCGATCTCAATTGCCAAATCTCCTGGCTTCATCGAGAATCCGCTCCAGGTAATGGACTCGGCTGCTTTGAAGTAAGCTCTAGAGATTGGCTCCACGCTCGGGGTGATTGGCTGAACACCGCCCGGCCATCTTGTATGCCAATCCGTTGCTCGATGCCAACCTAGGAACCAATGGGCTGGTTCAACCAAAACGAGATCCAAGACGCGATCACCACTTTCGGCAATTCGATTAGGTTGATCGCAGGTAAGCCAGTCTTTAGCAAACAAGGGGAATACTTCGCTTGCCACGGCAGTTGATATTTCATCTGGGCCGGGCTCAAATCCAAATCGCCCGATGGGTGCTCGGTCCCGAGACCAGACATGAAGCTGGTCAAACGGTCTTTGTGCTTCAGAGTGATTAGAAAGCTTCGAGATGAGTTGCTCCATCAGATTAGCTAGCGAAGTGCTTTTTGCGGAACCGACCGACTGCGACGCAGTTCGAATAAAAATCCCCGTGGGAGGCGATCCGGCGTACGGATGTTTGAGTGTGACAAAACCCGGCCGGGAAAATGCGAGTCGCCATCCCTGATTCAACGCTGAAGCTTTGACGGCCGTCTCGGCTCCCACCGCACAGGTGACCATTGCGAAAGTTGGTGAATTCAAGACTCGGTTCCCTTTGGATTTCGTAGAAACTCAGCGATCTAGGTCGGCGTAGAAGCAATGGGTTGTACTGATGCAGATCGGCGATGAGCCTGAGGAGATCTCAAGGTAGCTGCTTAGAGCAAAGTCATGGTGGGCTATTCTTGATCTTCCTGTTGCTGGAGTCGCTCTGCAACTCCGGGGATTAATTTCGCAGCATTTTTGAAATAGAGCTTTTCGAGAACATCATCGGGTAGCTCGATTGCGTGAATTTTCCATAGGCCCTGAGGTGGTGGCTGTCTTTCACTGTAGTCAAAGGATTGATCTCTGGTTTCAAAGAATCTCCAATTGATCTGTAAACGTAATTCGGGCCACGGTCCATCGGTTCCGAAGAGAATGCGATCTGAATACTTGATGAGAAAATCTCTGGCCGTGTAGGGTTGACGACCCAATTCTGCAATTCGAGAAGCTGTTTCAATCCACAGATTTGGATAACGGTCTAG
>JAYYHM010000303.1:0-2524 GCA_036148415.1 Planctomycetota bacterium | reverse complement strand
CGGCAAGGCCCCGTTCAGCCAATACCGTGGGATTAAGACGACACGATTATTCCTCAGAAGACATAAAAGCATTGTCTTCGGCATACAAACTGTTGTATCGTTCTAAGATCGGGATCGAAAATGCCAGAGAAGAACTACTCGGCAGTGGACCGATCAGGCCTGTTCTCAGGCACCTTTTTGACTTTATTGACCACACACAAGGCGGTCGCAATGGACGCGGCCGAGACCGACGAAGGAGCGCAGCGTGAGCCAGTTACGGATCGCGGTTATCGGAGCAGGACATCTTGGACGCATTCATGCGAAACTGCTCGGATCAGTCGAGGGCGTGGAACTTGTTGGGATAAGCGATCCATTTGAGCAAGCCAGAGCAAAAGCCAGTGAGCTTTATCAGGTCCCCGTCTACTCGGACTATCGCGACTTGATTCCAACGATCGATGCTGCTGTCATCGCCTCACCAACCGATTCGCATTCAAAGATCTGCCGCGATCTACTCAAAGAAAGCAAGCACGTTTTTGTAGAAAAACCATTGACGATCGACCGAAGTGACGCCACTCAATTAGCCGCCCTTGCCGGCGCCAAGGATGTCACACTCCAAGTCGGCCATGTCGAGAGATTCAATCCTGCTTTCACCGCTCTGGGTGACTTGGCGGTGGACGTCAAATATGTGGAGGCGGTCCGAGCTTCACGATTTCCCGGACGCTGTCTGGATGTTGGAGTTGTGATGGATTTGATGATCCATGATCTGGATCTTGTACTCTCCTTTACTGACGCACCCATCCGTTGGATTTCAGCGAGTGGACTTTCGATCGTCTCCGACCACGAAGATATCGCGGAAACACGAATCGAGTTTGAATGCGGATTGGTCGCGAATCTCAAAGCTTCACGCGTCAGCCCCACACCTGCTCGCGAAATGCAGCTTTTTGGTTCCAACGGATTCGCTCAGATTGATTTCGGTCAGCCCTCACTTTCTGTCCTGAAACCTTCAATCGATCTAGTGAATCGCAGTTTTGATCTGAGCGAAGAAGCTGAATCCCCCCTCGGTTACGCCGATGAACTCTTCACTGATAAAATTCAGTGCGAGTCAGTAGAACTATCACCGAGAAATGCCATTCTCGATGAGCTCCATGATTTTGTCATTAGCATTCAATCTGCTTCGGCACCTACCGTAGACGGTGTTGCGGGGGCTCGCGCAGTCGATATTGCTCAGCGAATTCTCGAGGCGATTGAAGAGCGTGTCTGGTACTCCAACGCAAAAACATCCGAAATAGGTCCTCATGCATTCCCACGCGAACGTGTCGAGAATGTCGCTCGCCGCGATCTCAACATTCGACGTGCTGCGTAAATCTAGATCCATGGGGCATACACTTCCTGTATTCTTTTTGGGCCCGAATCGTGGTCCATTCAATATTTCTGATCTGCGAAGGTTTCTAGTTTCTCGGGTGGCTAGCATGCCAAAGGGGTAACCTATCGGCTAGCACCCTTGCTTTCGCTGGGGTTTGTTGCGACTTGAATCGCTAAAAAGTCCTGGGAACACGTCTGCCAGGATCATGGAATGTCCACGCTGCAAATCGCCGAAAAAGTCGCTAAACTATCGCCTCACAAGAATTTGGCTGCGTGGATTTTCATCCATCAACTCTTCTACTCGCGAAAGCAGATTGGCAAACATGACCGAACCCTCCGGGCAAATTGATCACGTTCTTACTGAAAACCGCTCTTTTCCTCCTCCTGCAGAGTTCACCGAGAAAGCAGTATTCTCGAGCATGGAGCAATATGAAGAGGTTTATCGCCAAGCAGCAGAGGACCGAGACGGGTTCTGGCGTAACGAAGCCAACGAACATCTTCACTGGTTCGAGCCATTCGACGAGGTTTGCCACTGGGAAGCTCCACACGCCAAGTGGTTCGTTGGTGGAAAAACCAACGCAAGCTACAACTGCCTGGATCGACATGTTGAAGCGGGTCGAGGCGATAAGGTGGCAATACTCTGGGAAGGAGAACCGGGTGAGACGCGTACTCTGACCTACAAAGAACTTCTTACGGAGGTTTCCAAGTGTGCCTCGGCACTACTAGACCTCGGAGTCGGAACCGGAGACGTGGTCAGCATTTACATGCCCATGACACCTGAGCTCGCAATCACGATGTTGGCATGTGCAAGGATTGGTGCAGTGCACTCGGTCATCTTTGCCGGTTTCAGTGCTGAGTCGATCGCGGACCGAAACCAGGATGCAGGTGCGAAACTCATGGTCACTGCGGATGGGCTTTATCGTCGCGGTAAGGTACTCGCATTGAAAGAAACAGTGGATGAGGCCTTAGCAAAATCACCAACCGTTGAAAAATGTCTGGTTCTTAAGCGTGTAGGACAAGACGATGTTCCCATGCAGGAAGGTCGTGATGTCTGGTGGCATGACTGCGTTGATTCTCAATCTGGGGATTTGCCGGCAGTTCCTCTCGACAGCGAAGCCTCTCTCTTTATCCTCTACACCTCCGGGAGCACTGGTAAACCCAAGGGAATTCGACACACCACTGC
>JAYYHM010000302.1:0-2643 GCA_036148415.1 Planctomycetota bacterium | reverse complement strand
TCAGCCATCAAAGTGGAAAATGGTGGGAAGGATCATTCCAACGCGGTGGCTTCACTCACGGCATGACCCGTGGATATCCCGAAACGGGCGGTCGGCATGGTGATGCGGGCTTGAGAATTGGTCGAGATGGAATCAAACCCGTGACGGATTTCATCGACCAGAGTGTAGAAGCAAACCAACCGTTTTTTGTTTGGTATGCGCCGTTCATGCCTCACACCCCTCACACGCCTCCAGATCGATTACTGAAGAAATACCTTGCAAAAGGAGTTCAGTCGCGTATTGCAAAGTACTACGCGATGTGCGAGTGGTTCGATGAGACTTGTGGCTCATTAGTGAATCACATTGACCAAAGCGGAATCAAAGAGAATACGCTGATCGTCTACGTCTGCGATAACGGGTGGATTCAAACGGAAAAGGGAAGCTACGCTGAGCGTTCAAAACGAAGTCCCTATGAGCATGGCACCCGCACGCCCATCATGTTTCGATGGCCGGGAACCATCCAAGCTGCGGATCGTACTGAATTGTGCTCATCCATTGACTTTGTCCCGACCGTTTTAGCGGCTTGCAATGCCACAGGCCCGCATTCGTTCCCAGGCCTTAATCTACTACCAAAGCTAAAATCCGGCGATCCAATTGAAAGGGATACCCTCTTTGGTGAATCCTTCGCGCATGATATTGCTGACATTGAAAAACCCGAGGCCTCACTTCTTTATCGATGGGTGATTCAAGGAAAGGAAAAGCTGCTTCTTACCTACGACGGTAATCCAGGGAAGATGAAGTATCCTCCAGCCCAAGGTGACACTCAGCTCTATAATCTGGAAAAAGATCCGAGGGAAACGATTAACCTTGCTGACCAAAAACCAGAAAGAGTTGAAGCACTCTCCTCGCTCTTAACGGCTTGGTATGTCCCCGAGAATCGAAAGCCTGGAACCTATCGCTCGACCCCTCCGATCACCACGCCCGTAAAAAAACGTTTGAAACCACAGGTGAAGCCAAGATCGGGAGGTCAATAATCGAGCGAACCCACTCATCGAACTTGTATACCTTTTCTCCTTGCGATCCCTTGCCAATCTATCGCTGGGCTATCTTCCTTGCTCTCTCGTGGACACGACATTTCCGAAGTAACTTCAATGAATCGCATCACCTGTATCCTTAGCTTCCTGCTCACATGGAGCGTCGAATTTCATTCAGCACATGGAACGGAATCAAAGCCAGACATCGTCTTGATCATAGTTGATGATCTTAACGACTGGCTTGGATGCTTGGATGGTCATCCCGATGCCTACTCCCCTAATATTGATACGTTGGCTGAACACGGGATGCTATTTCCTCAAGCTTACTGCAATTCCCCCCAATGTCGCCCGTCCCGCACTAGCATGATGCACGGCGTATACCCATTTAGAACCGGAACCTATTTTAATGCTCGGTTCCGAAACGAATCTTCGATCAAAACGCCAACGATGCAGCAGTTCTTTATGAACCAGGGCTATCGAGTGGCCAGTGGTGGCAAGGTCTTTCATGGAACACCCGGACGGTATGGAGACTCACTTTTCCGCAAGCCAGCTGACCCCAAGCCACCCAAAGGGGAAAACAATTTCAATGCGATGGCCGCGCCGAATGATGGTTATGCATTAGATGCAAAAGATGAAGAGATGAGTGACTACAAAGTTGCAACTTGGGCATCAGAACAATGGCAGATGGTCACGGAGAAACCCCTTCTGATGACCGTAGGATTCTTTCGCCCCCATCGCCCGCTCCACGTGCCCAAACCATGGTTTGAAAAGTTCCCGCTATCCCGTATCCGACGCCCCGCAGAACCAGTGGGTGTCGATGATTGGGAGGACATGCCAGAATTCTCGCGGCGGCTTGCTCGCACCCACGCGCATAAACCCCTTCATCAGGGACTTAGCGATCACGAGTACATCGTGGAAAATCAGCAATGGGACGCGACAATACGTGCATATCATGCATCCATCGCTTTTGTGGATCGACAGATTGGTAGATTTCTTGACACCATCAAGAAAAACCCGAGAGGTCGTGAGACCTATGTCATCCTCACCAGTGACCATGGGTGGCACCTTGGAGAAAAAAAGCATTGGTGCAAGGGAGCGATCTGGGAACAAACAACGCATGTCCCATTTATCGTCAGTGGGCCGGGTATTGAACCGGGCTCAAAATGTTTGCAACCGGTCAGCTTGATTGATGTTTATCCCTCTCTCGTAGATCTAGCGGGGCTCGATGTGCCTGCGTGGCTGGATGGCACTTCGATTAAATCCCAACTGACCAACCCCGAATCACCTCGAGGACCGGCTATCTCCTCCTACGGTGAGGGAAATACATCGATACGCACCTTGCATTGGCGGTATATCAGATACGAAGACGGATCCGAGGAGCTCTACGATCATCGATCCGATCCCAATGAATGGACGAATTTAGCCGAGTCACCAGACCACAAGGATGTCAAAACTCGACTGATCAAGTTGATTCCCGCCAATCAGCATGCTGGCTTAAAGGTGCAGGATTGGTTCGATCGATATCAAAAGTAGAGGATCAAGCGAAAAGATCGATGATGGGTTGACCATGGTCCGCTACGGTAAATGGTCTCCCTGAAGAACTGACGAGTTCTTTATCGAGCGGAATACC
>JAYYHM010000301.1:0-3092 GCA_036148415.1 Planctomycetota bacterium | reverse complement strand
ACTTGTTCGATTACTGACGGTTACACTGTCGAGGGCCTTCAGCAGTTTCGCTCGATCACTCGTGAAAGACTGAATTGTTTCCGCGCGATCGCTGAACGCGATCAGCATTGCAGTCTGATCGTCCAAAAGCGACTCAATTCGCCCACGTATTAATTGCTTGGCTTTTTCAAACCTTGACGCACCATCCTCCAAGTCTGTCGCCTGCATGCTCGCTGAACGGTCGAGTAATAAAATCAGCCGACTCTGATCCGATGTCTCCCCACGTAGACCGGGCCGAGCGAACGCGATCGCAGCGAGCGCGACAATCAACAATTGCAAAAACAACAGCAAGCTCCGGCGAAGACGCTGCAGCAAGCTATTGACATGAAGATCCTGAATCGTCTTCCCCCACAAAAGCGTACTCGAAACCTCAACGGGGTCTCGTCTTAGTTTTAAAAAGTAAAGGGCGGTGATCCCGATGGGTACCAACGTCAACAACCAACCCCAGGGACCTAAGATCCAGAGCCAGTCTATCGCACCTATGCCACTGCCAAACCGAGTCACCTTACAACACCTCTCTGACGCAAATAGGTTGTCACCATGTGTTCAAGTGGCATCTCGGTGGAGAATGGGACGTAGGCGATCGATCGTCGGGCACAAAAGGACTTTAAGCTTTCTTTAAACGCGGAAACATTCGATTTGTATTTGTCGATTGCATATTGATTAATTGTGATTTCCGAGACGTCACCATCCTCACAGTCTATCAGCCTCCTATCCCCTCTTATCACAGGATCAAGCTCTTCTTCGGCAAGGAGATGCATGACATAAACGTCCATCCGTCGATTGACCAACATCCGCAAAGCTGACTCGAAACCTTCTTTGTCGAGGAAATCTGAAATCAATACAACGATACCTGTTCCCGTGTGTTGCCTCGAAAAATCACGCACCGCCTCGCTCAGTGAAGTTTGCCCTCGATCTTCCAAGGACTCCAAATACTTCAGCATTCTCCAGAGTGAGGACCGACTTCTCAACACAGGCGCTTTTCGGCCTTCAGGACCCAAAGCTTGCACACAAACGCGGTCTGAACGACATAAGCCTACATACCCGAGAGATGCAGCGAGTTGTTTGGCGACCAAAAGCTTACTGGGCTCCCCAAATTGCATGGACCGGCTGGAGTCAATTAAAGCATAGAAATGCCGATCCTCCTCTTCCTGAAACAATTTTAAGAAAAGCTGATCAAGACGAGCAAACAGATTCCAATCGATCAAGCGCAGGTCATCGCCAGGAACATAGGTTCGGAAATCATCGAACTCAACGCTCTGGCCCCGCCTACGACTGCGTCTCTCACCCTTCAGTTGACCTCTAAAGATCTTCCTTGAGGCCAACTCCAATCGTTCCAACCGAGCAAGCAGAGCCGGCGGGAGCAGCGTATCGGTGTGTTCTCTCGATTCTGTCATGCAGGAAATCAACTCTTCCGTTCACTCGGTAAGCTCAAGAGCAGATGGATGCTAGGATCCAAGCAGTCGATGCTCGCACCTTGAGGAGGATCACTTCCAAACCAGCGGCAACTTTTCATCTCCCGGCTCCAGCTTTCCAGAAGGTCTCTTTCCACTACCTTGAGTCTTCCTCAGTCGGTCACCAAGATCTAATCTCGCCCCCTCCGCTGCCTTCGTCAGTACCGCTACAACTTCGGGAAAATCATCGTAGACGTTCTTCGATTCTGAAACGTCATGATCAAGATCAAAAAGGCTTAATCCGATCTTCTTCTGCTGGTAACTGACAGGGGTACCCGACTTTCCACCAGGATTCCCAGAGAGAGAACGATACTGATGGGGGAAAACCAATTTAAAACGATCATTCCTCACCGCTTGCAATTGTCCTCCGCCGTAATAACAGTAGAAGGCCTCATGTGGTGAGGGCACAGGATCCTCGCTTATCATGAGCTCTGAAATATCCTTGCCGTCTATTTTATGAGGAGGCAGATCCGCACCAATTAAAGCAGCGACGGTGGGTAGCACGTCAATGGTGCTACACAGCTGGTCACATTGAGTGCCTGCTGGGATCATCCCCTTCCACCACATCAAGGTTGGCTCACGATAACCCCCCTCGAACATCGTGCCTTTTCCTTCCCGCAACGGGTTGGCCTGCCCCGCGTGATCTCCATAGGACAACCATGGACCATTATCGCTGGTAAAAATGACAAGCGTATTCTCGGCTATTCCTAAGTCCTCCACCGTTCTCATGATTTCGCCTACCGACCAATCGACCTCCATGACCACGTCACCAAAGAGACCTGCACCACTCTTTCCCTTGAAGTCATCCGAGGCGTACAGAGGTACGTGGACCATCGGATGCGGAAGGTAGACGAAGAAGGGCCTGTCTTTGTTCTCGCGAATAAAACCCACAGCACGTTCCGTGAACTGCTTGGTCATTACCGATTGATCCGCTGGAGTCATGACTGGGTTGACGATTCGATAACTTTCTCCTTCCGCCTCGCTCATGGGTAATTCCGCCCAAGGTATCTCGGCGTTGGGATCTTTCGCTCGTTTAGCAACCGACGCAGGATGAAGCGGCCACATATCATTGCTGTAGGGAATTCCGTAATAGCGATCAAATCCATGACGATTGGGTAGGAATTTAGGATGATGCCCCAAGTGCCACTTCCCAAAGGCAGCCGTTGCGTATCCCTCCGCCCGACAGAGCTCAGCTAAAGTGACCTCGTTGGCGTGAAGTCCATGATTTGACTTTGGCCCCAAAGCACCTGAGATACCGATCCGCGTATGATAACACCCTGTCAGCAATGCGGAACGCGAAGCGGAGCAGACTGCAGAAGAGACAACAAAGTCTGTGAATCGGCGACCCTCAGCAGCCATGCGGTTGAGATTTGGCGTGGGATAACTCTTGGCCCCGAAGGGATTGATATCCGCATAGCCCATATCATCAATAAAGATGACAACGACATTTGGAGCTTTCTGCTGTTCCAAATTCTTTGCCGTGACAATGCAGGGGACAAATGTCCCAAGCAAAACGATTGCCAAGACCTTAATCACATCTCCTGAGAACTTCATCGTTTCTCCAAAACTCCTAGAGGTTCAACACGTTATGTCCTGCGC
>JAYYHM010000300.1:0-4311 GCA_036148415.1 Planctomycetota bacterium | reverse complement strand
TGCGTTGCGGTAATGTTTTCCTCCCTGTGCCCGACTCTACTATGACCGCCCAAGGACTCGCCTCCCAGTGCCTTGTTCTCGATTGTTCGTTGGTTAGTCGGGCGGTTGTTGGCATCGGTTTGGCGGGGGAGCAACGGATAGATTGCCTGAGGGAAACGGGTATTCAACGCGTCCTGCACGTCGCTGGGTCCTATCTTTTTGGGATGCAGATCGCTGTATAGCTGGCGGTTCGGGTTCTCACCGTGAAAGTTTAGGACACTACGGGTAACATGTGTCCAAAATCATGCCTAATTTGGGGCGAAAAATCGCCGCGAAATCGAATGTTCGGCTTCCCAGTTCGTCGCCCCGCAGCACCGGGTTGTCACGGACAGAGTGATAGAGCTCCCTCAATGCCCCTTCTAGGCTGTCTTCGAGACATCGAGAAGGTAGGCGAAATTTGAGAGTTCGCTCAGAGAATGGCAGATTGCAGAGTATTGAAGATTCTCAGCGGTTTCCTCGGGTATTCCGCGTCCACCAATCACCATCGCCGTTCCAGAGGGCAGGCCCTCAACTAGCCGGTGCTGGTCTGCGATGAATGCCATTTCATCAAAAATCACCGAAACACTAAGCCAAATAATTGCGGGTCGGTGGTCGTCTGCAGCTTTGAGGAAGCTGTCAACGGGAAGATTGCACCCCAGATTGGTGGCATTCCAACCCAATTCGCGAAGAGTGAGTTCCACCAAGGCAGTGGGGATTTGATAGAGGTCTTGGCTGAGTGTTCCGCCGAAAGCGAGCGGTGCATTGCCTGTCGGATTAGGGAGTGTGGCTCGTATTTCCCCAATCAGCCTCAATGCGATGTCACAAGCTCGCCTTTCCTGGTAGGCATCGATTTCATCGGTGGACCAGGCGTGTCCGATGCTATGCATCGCATCCGTAATAAGGAAATCAGCTTCCTCACTCGACTTCTCGGGACTCCTCAGAATTCTCGACTTCAAAATGTGCCTGCACTCGGACTCATCCCCTGCAGCGAGTGCAATTCGAAATCGCGACTGATCCTCCACGTCGCCACTTGCGGCAGTAAGATCGTCGGTCAGCGGTACGATCTGTAATCCGATCGATTGAGGGTTAACCAAAGTGCGGTTGGTTTTCGAGACGAATTTCCTGATCGCATCGAGGGATATTTTTCTGTGTCCGCCCACGGTTTTGATCGTTTCGATTGCACCCTGATCGCACCATCGCTTAACCGACGACTCGCTGGCATTTAAAGCCTTCGCGACCTGCTTGGGAGAAAAGAACGGTTGAAAAGCAGCCATCTTGCTTTTGGGTTGTCGTGAACGTTTTGAATGTTATTATCCCTTTCGGATCCCCCTGATTCTGTCAAGATAAAGCTTGCGATCGAAGGGGTTTTTCAGTGATTTGCCATGTTTTTTTAAATTTTTTACTTCTGCGCGTTGCATTGGCCGGTTCTGGTCGATATACCGTATATGAACGTTTTGGACGTTTTGAACGTTCTTAGTAGCGTAAGCGTAAAGGCGGATCGCGGTTGATGATCACCACTCCCACGAAGGAAGTTGCCATGGCGACCAGAATAGTGCAGTCCAGAAAGGACGAGAAATATCACACAACACCGGTACCGCCCGCCAGAATCCCGGCATGGCTCAAATCTGCCGAGTTGAGTTCCGCTTCAGCTGCCATCGAACTAGAACTCTCTGCGAGGCAATTTCCGATTGATGAAGCTTCCCCCGACCAGTTAGAACGTTTCGTGAAAGCGGCAGCGAAGCGAGAACTTTCGTATATCACGAATGCTGAATTCGATGATGAAGGGGTCAGTGAGCACATTTTCGCCGACAAGCTGGGGCTGATTCCACCGAATCAGACAACGGATAGCAAGAGTAAATCCGCACTTGCTGATCTCCCCGTTCACTTGGGGCGAATGTGTGAAGCTCCTCTATTGACCCCTTCACAGGAAGCTCTTCTCTTTCGTCGCATGAATTTTCTAATGCATCAGGCGGATAGGCAGAGATCTTACCTGCGGACTAAGCGTCCCTCGAAAGCTAGGTTGAAGCTAATAGAACGGCTCGTCCTTCTTTCGGAGTGGCATCGAGATCGTCTTGTGGAGGCAAACCTGCGGCTCGTAATTTCCATCGTCAAAAAGTTCGTAAACACCAATAATTCTTTCGACGAACTTCTTAGTGAGGGGATCATTGGGCTGATGCGTGCTGTAGAGAAATTTGACTACGAGCGAGGTTTCCGATTCAGCACTTACGCAACGCAGGTTGTACGACGAAATTCGTATCGAACCGTTGTTACCAATCAACAGGATCGTCAGAAGGTGGCTTGCGGGTTACAAGACATGGACATCGACCTGAGCGACGAAGAGACAGTCTCCGCGATCAGTGAGAAGCGTTGGCATGAGCTTAGAGCTCTGCTAGCAGGAATGCTCAATGATCTCGACCGCCGCGAAAAATTGATTATTCGTGCTCGTTTTTCACTCGGGTCTCATCGCAAGGTACATACGCTTCAGTCTCTCGCAGACCGTTTGGGTATTAGCAAAGAGAGGGTGAGGCAACTAGAACGCCGGGCGTTGGAGAAATTGCAGGAAATGGCCGCTGAGCAGGACTCACTTTCCATCTCGTTACCTATTCCCAAATGATTTGCGATCACGGCTCGCGGCAGATCACCTGGACATTGCGAAGGTGAAGTGATTGACTGATGCGGCATCAGGGAGCGTATATCGCTTCCTATGACCATGTTCCCGTAACTCGTCGGTAGTCCTGAGTTCTGGCACTCATCCTTTGTAGCAATTTTGATTCACCGGTGGATGGCACGCGGTGAAGCGGAAGCGGATGGGAATCGAACCCACCAGGCATTTGTTGCAAACGCCTCACCAGTTTTGAAGACTGGGGCGGTCACCAGACCAGCAAACGCTTCCGGGCCGGGACAGGCAGAGAGAACAGTGTTGACTGGTTCCATGCGTTGTCGGTCTCGAGACTGAGTACGGCGATCACAAGCGTATTTTTCTTCCCGGCGAAATTCAACCGGTCGGTCCATCCGCTTTCACTAGAAAACGGTTAAGTTAGCGACTGCAGCGGGATATTGGTCATCTCAGGGTGACGCGAGGAAATCGCGAGTCATGGGCCGTACTTCTTTGAAACGGGGGATTGCCGCAACGCGTAAAATCTCAGGTACTAGCGATCATTGACTGGTTCATTCGATCATTTTTCAGGTTTCTAAATACCGAAGCTAGGGCCGACAGTGCATGATGCGGTGTAGCGGATAACCTAGACTTTCTTGAGCTGCCCAAAGTTTTCGAATGCTGTATTCCGAGCGAGAGCCTTGATGCCGAATTCCGCTTCATCAATTTCATCGAATATTTCCAAATGGCTGGGTTTGATTCGATTCAGCCATACCATTTTTGCTTTGCCATTTGCCATTTTGGCTTCAGTGATGGCCTATGCTTCTCCCATGCCATCTGGACAGAGATTATCGGTTTCGATTTGGGCGATCTTGGGGGTTCTGAGTTGTATGATTTTCGCCAGGAGCGCGGCGATGGCGTTTAACCGACTTGTAGATCGTCATATCGATGGGAAAAATCCCAGGACGGCAATGCGTCACCTACCGGCCGGAGAGATTTCGGTGAGCGGTGCGCGTTGGTTTACTGCGGCATGCTCAGTGGGATTTATTCTATGTACATTATTATTCCTCCCGAATTGGTTGCCTCTGCTATTCTCCGTGCCGATTTTATGTTTTCTATGCGGTTACAGCCTCGCCAAGCGATTCACCTATGCGGCGCACGCCTGGCTGGGAATTGCACTCAGTCTCTCACCGCTGTGCGTATGGATGGCTATCCGAGGTCCGGCATCCGCTATGGTTTGGAATGATTGGTGGCCACCATTAGTGCTCGCCTTGGGGATTGCAGCTTGGGTAACAGGATTCGATATCATCTATGCCTGTCAGGACGCGGAATATGATGCCGGTGAAGGACTACACAGTGTCCCCGCCAAATTTGGTATTTCTGGAGCTCTGCGTCTCGCAATGGTCTCGCACTGCATCATGTTAGTGGCAATGTTTGCCCTACCCTTTGTTTCGCCACTCCTAGACTTGGGAGGGATTTATCTCAGTGGGATGGTCGTTGTTGCGATCATGGTGATCCGTCAGCATTTTTTGGTGAGTCCAACCGATTTGGGACGCGTTAATGAGGCATTTTTTAATGCGAATGCGTGGATTAGTGTGATCGTTCTTGCTACTGGATCCCTCGATACAGTTTACAGATAGGTTCACCCATTCTTCCTGCAAATCAGACAACTTGCTCGCTGTCTGGTAGGATATTTC
>JAYYHM010000299.1:0-2689 GCA_036148415.1 Planctomycetota bacterium | reverse complement strand
GACCATGTCATCGTCGGCGCTTATCCCTTCCGTAGAGATGTGGGTGCGATGCACAGAGATGGTGTTCAGGCAGTGGTTAACACCTGTGAGGAATACGCGGGGCCCCACAAGGAGTACAGCGAGTTTGGGATCGAGCAGTTGAGAATCCCAACAACCGATTTCACGCATCCGCGGTTAGAAGACGTAGAAAGGGCGGTCGAGTTCGTGCAGGGACACGTTCAGAATGCACGGACGGTTTACATTCACTGCAAAGCAGGTCGCGCCCGCAGCGCGACGGTAGCGCTATGTTGGTTGGTCAAGTATCGCAGCATGACGGCATTGGAAGCGCAGGACCACTTGCTGAAGCGTCGCGCGCATGTCAATCCAAAACTAACCGAGCGGCCAGTAGTGATTGAGTTTTGTGAGAAACTAGCGGTAGGCACTCATTCTTGAATCTCGAGGGAAATCTTCTCCTATCGGCGTGCCCATTATGTTCGGATGCCGGAGTTGTATTACCGAGAAGCAATCTCTCCCTCTGACAAGACAATCGTCGAGTCAATTTACAGTTTGGCGGGGTTAGCAGGGTTGCACGCGTGTGGCGGTTTACGACGCGCCGTTGCAAAAAAGCATCATGATCTGTTGTTTGGTGTCATCATTGGGAATCTGTGCTTTATGCCGGATTTTTCGATTCGAGGCCTAAGTCATTGCCGGCCATGATCTTAGGTCAATGCTGTATGTTTGGTGAGTGGTCGGTGGTACGGCAGGTGCGACAGGGAAACGCACGTGACCGCTTATACCTGAGACCCTGATCATGCATTCCTTCTACTCCGCCGTCTTGGCATCCCTGTTCGCGCAGAGCAGCGCTGGGTTCATGACTGATCCTGCACCCGTTAGGTTTGATGATGTCTCAGAGTATTGGTGTGTATCGAGATCACGGATCGATCTTTGGGAACAAGCTATTCTCCGTTTACGAAGAGCGGAGAGTACGCAGGACTACAATCGGATTCGGGAATGGTGGAATACGCATCATAAGTTGATACAGGAGGTATTTGCAACAGAGCCGTTGACACGCGTGCTGGCTGCTTCCGTTGGGGAAGCGAAGATATTCAATCGTGAAGGTACATTGGCACCAGTAGTCGATTCCATTTTTCTATTGCACCATGATTTATCCAGTGAATTCCGAAGGGCAATGTTGCGTCATCAATTAGGGGCCGCACAGGGATTTTTTCAGGGATTGAATCGCGTTCGCCTAGCGAGTCAAAAATGTAATGACACGCTGATGGCATGGATGACATTGAGCAAAGATTTTCCGACCACCTATATGTTCGCAGAGGAAAATGTGGTGAGTCTTTCCAAAGAGTTCTTGGCTGTTGTAGATCACCAAATGAGGTCTTCGTTAATCAAGCTGATGACCCATTGTGAATTGACTCATTTGCGTAGGATATTGACACCCGCATGTATGCTGCCGCAGGCGAATCGCGATGTTCTCAATGCGGCTGTTGCCCTTTTGGGGGCGAGTCCCTTTGACGATCGGGGAGTTTTCAAAGATCCCTACAGCCTTCGGGAAATGCTTTCTCAATCCAAGCAGGATAAAAAGCCCATTGATCCTGCTTTCAAATGGCATGTTAATTTGAAGAAGGCATTTCCCCACCTACACACGCCCGGTCCTATCCCGGTTGGAACGCGTTGGTATAGTCTATGATGGCAAGGCCAAACGTTGCGTTCATAAGGTGACCTAATGTCGGGTTATCAACCTGTTCGGGATGCTACCACTGCAGAAATTTTTTTAACATCTCAATCCCCGGTTCTGTTAGGAAACTCTCAGGATGGAATTGCCATCCTTCCATTTTGTGTTCGCGAGGCCTAATCCCCATGATCTGCCGAACACCACCGGTCTCTGTCCAAGCTGATGCATCCAACTCCTTGGGCAGCGAGGGAGGATCAATCACAAGGCTGTGATATCGGGTTGCGGTAAAGGGATTGTTAAGGCCCTCGAAGAGACCTTTGCCATCGTGATGTATTGCATCGGTTTTGCCATGCATCAATTCGGGTGCTCGCACGATATCCCCTCCGAAGGCCTGTCCGATAGACTGGTGTCCAAGACAGACGCCGAGAATAGGGACTTTTCCCGCGAAGTATCGAATGCACTCTACGCTAATACCTGCTTCGGTAGGGGTGCAGGGGCCTGGCGAGATGAGGAGCCTTTGTGGTGCTTTCTTTTCGATTTCACTGACTGAAATCCCATCATTACGGTGGACTTGGATTTCGATATTCGGGTCGATTTCGCCTAGTCGTTGAACGAGATTGTAGGTGAACGAATCGTAATTATCGATGACAATAACCATGGCAGGTTTTTGGACCTTTTTTGTGCGTCGAAGCAATGGATGACGTGAAACGCCCTAGCAGCATAAACTCTGATTTCTACCCGGGGATAGTCGTATTTGTTTGTTGCCTAGAAAAGAATTCTTTTGACGACGCGGTTCCATGAAACTCAGTCAGCTCAGGAATCTGCCAAGAATGGAAAAGATAAGTTTTTTTAAAGTTGTATCGCAGCCAACTCCCCGGATTTGGTAAGGGTGAGTTTGGAATGGCTCCAAGTTTCGCCACATTCTCTGAGTTCTGATCCTTCAGAGCTCGTCGAAAATTTGAAAAGATTGTTGGGTTGGAGTTGGAGAGCAGCTCAATGCTCATTACGATGGGTTGATTGTCC
>JAYYHM010000298.1:0-3790 GCA_036148415.1 Planctomycetota bacterium | reverse complement strand
GTTGGCAAGGTGATTGTTTCATTGACCGCGAGGTGAATGAGGCGCGAAGTATTGAAGTCCGGACCGAAAGCTCACCAAAGATCCCTGTGTAAAAACGCCAGCGTAGCTTCAATTGGCAGAGCATCGCATTCGTAATGCGGGGGTTGTGGGTTCAAATCCCACCGCTGGCTTTTGAGTCTCAGCATTGTTGAGGAGATCCCTCTACGATAATACTGGGGTTCGTTTGTGAAGAGTTGTGAGAGAGCTTTAAACCAGTTCGTACATGAATCTTACAGCTCGTTATATTTCAAATTATGCATTCTTTTCAGCCCATAAAGGGCGGGAGATTCGTCTCGATGACTGAAGTCGAACTCGATGTGCTCGACTTGAAGGAAGTGGTTTTGGCAAACAATTCCTTCGGCCCTTCCGATGTGACTGCGATCCGAAAAGCAGTATCCGAAAACTATGGACACTTCGGAGAACTGCGTGATGCGGTCTCTGAGATGGAAGAGGACGATACGCTGAGCCCAGCGGGTCGATCCAAAATGGGCGTTTGCCAGTTTCTGTTAGGTCGATTTGCCGATGCGATCGAGACGCTCCGAAATGCTGATGGAAGCGCGATGGCGTTCTTCTATCAAGCAGCGGGCATGTTTGAATTAGGGCAGTACGACGAATCGATCACTGCCTACGAACAAGCTCAAACTTCGGGGTATGACACGGATCAGTGCAAAATCGGAATTGCCGAATCACACCGCTACGCAGGCCGAGTTGAACAAGCATTAGTCTTATTGGACGATATTTTTGGCCCTACCGAGCAGACAGCCAATTACATGTATCAACGTGCCGCCACAGTTGCCGCGGTAGGGGGACGTATGGACGAAGCCATCGCCCTGTACCAACGTGCGGTCAGCACAGACGAAAATCATGCAGGCGCCTTGTTCGGTCTTGCGCTAGAGAATGATCGCCTCGGTAACGACGAAGAATGCCTCCGACTCTATGAGCAGGCAGCCAAAGCCTTCCCAACGGGTATTGGTGTATTGATCAACTTGGGTCTGATCTACGAAGACAACAATCAGTTTGACAAAGCCCAAATGTGTTATAAGCGGATTCTGGATTGCTATCCCGATCACCCGCGAACGCGTCTGTACATGAAGGACGCCGCTGCCACGGGTAACATGCTCTACGACGAAGAAGCTCAGCGTCGCAACGATCGCCTGGCGCAAACCCTCAATATGCCGGTAACGAACTTTGAGTTGAGCGTGCGAAGTCGTAATTGCCTGCAAAAAATGGGCATTGAGACCATCGGAGATCTCACTCGCACCTCTGAAGCTGAACTCCTGAGCAGTAAGAACTTTGGGGAAACGAGCCTTTACGAGATAAGGGAAATCCTCTCTAGCAAGGGCCTTTCATTGGGTCAGTTTGCACATGAGAAGAAACAGAACGATCCGCCGATCGATACCAGCCACATGTCTCCGGACGAACAAGCTTTGCTTGATCGCCCCATTTCAGATCTAAATCTCTCTGTTCGTGCTCGTAAGTGCATGGCACGTCTGCAAATTAACGTCATTGGTGAATTGATCCGCAAAACCGGCGATGAAATGCTGGAGTGCAAAAACTTCGGAGTCACAAGTTTGAACGAAGTTCGAGAAAAGCTAACCGATCTTGGATTAAAGATGCGTGGTGACTGATTGATCAAGGAAACTTCATCCACGGTCGAATTCATACAAACCGGATGATATTCCACGCCTAACTTGATGGCAGTGGCCGCATGAGCCCCTTCAGATTTGAACTTCAACACCGTGACACGTCCAGCATGGCGCGTCGCGGTGTTTTTTTGACTCCACACGGTCATGTGCAGACGCCGGGCTTTATGCCCGTAGGGACGCAAGGGACCGTCAAAGGCCTCACGATTGACCAAGTCGCATCCACGGGTGCCGACATGATCTTGGGCAACACCTACCATCTTGCTCTTCGCCCTGGACACGAAACAGTGCGAAAGCTCGGAGGACTCCATGCCATGAGTGGCTGGGAGGGCCCCATCCTCACAGACAGTGGAGGATTTCAAATCTTTAGCTTGGATGCCATCAATCAAGTAACAGAGGAGGCTGCGACATTCCGAAGCCATATTGATGGATCCATTATTCGACTAACTCCTGAACACTCGATTGAAATCCAGGAAGCACTTGGAAGTGATGTTGCGATGGTGTTAGACCATGTAGTTGCTCTGCCTGCAGAAGACCAGCAAGTGGAGGAGGCGATGGCAAGATCGATCCGCTGGGCAAAGCGTTGCCTCGAAGCCGCAACGCATCCGCAGCAAGCGCTCTTTGCAATTGTTCAGGGAGGACTCAATGAAACACTGCGAGTGCAGTGTGCAAAAGAACTCTCAGCAATGAACTTCACTGGCTACGCGGTGGGAGGTTTGAGTGTCGGCGAAGCTCCGTCCGAGATGTATCGGATTACCGCAGCAACGACGCCCGCGCTACCGGAAGACAAACCGAGATACCTAATGGGCGTGGGACGCCCTGTAGATCTTTTGGAAAGTGTTGCTCGAGGCATCGATCTCTTTGACTGTGTGATGCCGACGCGAAATGGTCGAAATGGCCTAGCCTTTACCGACCAAGGTAATCTCAAGCTTCGCAATGCCGTGCACCGTGAAGACAGTACTCCCATTGATCCCGCTTGCCCCTGCCTGGCCTGTCGACACAGTCGCGGCTATCTCAGGCATTTGTTTAACGCAAACGAGATGCTCGGTCCCATCCTGCTGACACTCCACAACCTGACCTATTATCAGAAGGTCATGGCTGAAGCGAGGAGGGCAATTGAGGAAGATCGCTTTGAGGACTATCTAGCATCAAAGAAACTTGGCTGGGGAATCGAAACACCTATTTGAATTCGATCATCATACCGCTTAGGTCAAGCACAGTTTTTCTACAACCTCGCCAACAGTGCAATGCAGCAGCAGGATACGGCATTAGACCTTTGACGGGGTCAGACTGACTTCTCCTTTCGCGATGCTTCAATCTCTTGCAGCGAGTAAAGTCGGCCAACCCCCGCACCCGGACAAACTTCGCAAGTTTCCTTCCAATCCTTCTTCGTCTTTAGATTGGAATCCCAGAAAGGCCAAGTTCGACACTGAATGGGGCGGGATTTGTAAACGGAACATTTACGTGTATCCGGATCGAGCAGAATACAATCACCGTCCGGATACTCGGTCAAACTACGATCTGTACCAACGTTTCTTACAAAACGCTTCTCAAATGACTCTGCGGAAATCCCCATCTCCAAAGCCATCGCATCAATTTCACTTTGCTCAACCCACACAAATCCTGGTTCACCGCTACAACATTCACCACATTGCGTGCAAGTAAAAGCCAAACCATCGGAATACCATGGCTTCTTGTTCTGCTTTGAGTCGTTTTCAGAGCGATTCATTTTGTGAGCAGAGCCCCAACGAGATTAAAAGGAATTAGAAGAAGTGAGTCCGCCGACCCAGTCTAGCCTCAGCACATGCCTTGCAGGAAACCTGATTAGATCAGCTATCTGTCATTTCGCCAACGATCTGAGCAACCGCTTCGATCGCGTAATGAATATCTTTTTCACTTGTTGATGCACTAGCACTTAGACGCAAGGTCCCTTCATTCCCTGTTCCGATACAATCATGAATCAAAGCTGCACAGTGCAAACCCGCTCTTGCTTCGATGCCAAACTCCGAGTCTAAGATTGCCGCAAAATCAGTGGGAGCCAAACCATCAAAGTTAACACTGACAATCGGCAGAGGGCCCTCAGATGAGTAACACTTGAGATTGGGGAT
>JAYYHM010000297.1:0-6891 GCA_036148415.1 Planctomycetota bacterium | reverse complement strand
ACCAGACGAACCGAGCTCGAGCGGGTGTTCCCCAATCACGTTGTGAACAAGTGGCTCGGACATTCCGCCAAGACCGCTGAGAAACACTACCTACAAGTGCAAGAGTGTGATTGGTCAAACGGTGCGAGCAAACCGACCGTTGAGCTCCGTGGTAACGCCGGTGGTAACACGGGTGGTAACACACTAGGCAACATGGGAGCCCATGCAGGAATCGAGGCACAAAAAAAGCTCGTGAAAACCGGGGCAATGGTTTTCACAGGCTGCGGCATTGCTGCCGAAACTACCCCGCAAGGGGCTTCGGGTTCGAGTCCCGTGCCCTCCGCTCATGTTAGTTGATTCAATCAACTTTGGACTGATGGAGATCCAGCTCTATCTAGGTTGGGCTCGACAGACCGTCTTGTTCTCAAGATTGCAGCAATTTTGTTGATGAGCCGCAGGTGTCATCGGTCGTTTCCCCTAGATCTCGTTTTAAGCTAACTGCTGCGATTCACAAAATGATGAGAAAGCTCATCGGCAAAAAGGATTCGCTACCGCTTTAGACAACTAATCATGCTTGTAGCTTAAAGTCATCATTCTGCCGCTCGGGATGCGAGGCTATCACGTCCTACTTTTGAAGAATGAGTTTACCGCTCTTGGTCTTTTTAAGTCGGTAAATCGATCCAAGTAGGATCTGAACCTCCGAGCAGCCTTTTGCTAAGTCTGAAAACTCATAGTGCGGTAGGCTAGGATCCAATCCATCAGGGATCGATGCGTCTTTGTGTCCGTTGGTGCCTTCTGCCTTATCTTCTGGCTTATTCATAGGATCATTATGCTCCATGGAAGATGTTTGGGCCAAAGGTGTTGATTTGCATCGCATGCTGGTCAGAAACTCTTGCCATTTTGACATCGGGGTTAATCGTCGACGGAATAATCTGATCTACGCACCCATTTGTTGGAGATGAGACGATGCTGTCTAGGATTTCCCTCGCGGTTGTAAATTGAGCTGCGTTAATCAATAACGAAGCAATTGCAATTTTGTATTGATCGCTTGCTGGATTTAGTTTGATTGCTTGCTGGGTCGAGACTTCGTCGATCAATCGCGCACGATTTGCAGCGGAGATCTTTTTGTCATGCAAATCGCAGGAAAGCAGTTCTTCCAGCGTTGAGTAGTGCCGCAGTTCGTGATTGGGGGCACACCCGAGTGAATGCCGGCACGCTTCCGAGACGCGTCTGCTTTCAGTGTTTGTTATTTTCTCTGGATCTCCAGTTGGTCGGTGCGTCTCGCTGTCACTTAGATTCAGAAGTAATGTTTTCGCGAGTGTAATCCGGCCCACGATTGCAGCGGCAATCGCCAGCAAAATCAGGCAAGCATGTAGCTGCGGATTTCGTAACTTGGCTTGCTTGAAGGTTTCAATGCATTCCGCCATGTTATTGGTCTTCATGAAGGCCATACCCAAAAGGCACCATGCCAAGGGGCAGTCTGGGTTCCTCGCGATCTCATATTCAGCGAACTTGATGCATAGTGAGTATCGCTGCGAGGAATACTCCTTGATCGCGTTGGATAGGTTTTCAGTGGGTGATGGCATGATTACCCCGCTGAATGGCTTGTTCAAAGATCTGGTGATTAGCGAGTTCACTCGCCCAGGCTCTTGTGCTTCGTGTCGCTCTGGTAGCCAGTGTTCGGCCGGGGAGGTCAGGCGCTCCATGGCCGCTTGAAAATCGATTGGACTGATTTGGTTCGTGTTGTTCGTCGGTTCCGGAATCGATTGGAAGCCCACGGAGGTAGTTGCGCAGAAAAATATGCAATGTTCCCACAGCGGTCACGACAATAAACGCCACAGCCAACAAAAATAGGTGTAGGAGGAGAATATTTATCTGAATCATCGATGGCTCCTGTGGTTTTGTTCTGAGGTTGAAGTTGCCGTCCCATTTGCACGTTTCAATTGGTCAATTCGATCCTCACAAACAGAAGCCAATCCGGGGATTCCTTGTCTCTCCAGCATTTCAGTGATACGCGTCAGGCATCCCGCACAGTTCACCTTAGAAATCACTGCGGGGGTGATATGGCCAAAGGCTCGAAGGGCATCAGCATCCCTCCCTAACTGAATCAGTAGAGAGACAAAGCCGACCCGGTAATGAATATTTTCTGGATCAAGCTCCAGTGCGCGAATCGTCAGGGCTTCGGTGAGGTAAAGGGGGTTGCCGGCTCGTGCAGAGTAAAAGCCCATGTCGTAATAGGCTTGAGCAACATCTTCGTTCTGCTCAAGGATCAACTCGCAGACCTGCAAAGCTATTTGAGGTGCATCGATTGCTTCCAAGCCTGCAGCGACCTCAAGCATCAGCGTGGAAGACAGCTTTCTGCTAAACGCCAGTTGGAGATAAAGATCTCTTGCGAGATCGATGTGACCCAGCTGAGCATAGCAACATGCAAGGGTGACACGAGCAGCATCACATAGCGGGGCTAGTAGCCCCGCATTTTCGATTGCATCTGCTGACTCTTTGACCAAACCAAGGTCGTACTTTACCAGTCCGAGTAGTTCAAATGCTTTGGCTCGCATTTGGTGATTAACATCCTCTGAACCCGAGAGATTTGATTCGAGGATGTGGGAGGCAAGTCGCAGTTTGCCATTCTCGTAAGCCTCCCAAGCATCCCCCAGCGCAAGCCGTTGGAAGTCGGATTGTCTCTGAACATTATCTAGCTTCATATTACAGCCACCAATTAAGAAGTGTGCAGATTCATTGAAATCTGGACGTGGCGGGCTTGGGTCAATCCTCAACGGGACCTCGCCGTGGCTGGCTGCGTCAGCGTGATTCGCTAATGCGAATCGTTCTCATTAAGATAGTACTCTCGTGACCGTTGTCTAGCGTTAGAGTCTGTGTCTTGTACGGAATTCCAAATTTTTTTTCGCTTTAGATGATGATCCTTGCGGATCTTAAAAGCTTTTTTACACCGTGATTTGTCGGCTAAAATGTCTGTTTGTGCGACTCGTTTCTTCTCTGAGTATAGAACAGATGTTTTTCTTTTAGCGTTGATCGGTGCTCTTGGGGAACGCAGATTGAATCATCTGTTGGCAGACACTCGCTCCGTTGAGCGAGTGTTTTCCACTTCCATTTTGAGGGAATTTCAAGCATTCACCGACTACGGATTTCGATTCAGGCGAGATTGCGGTGACTGCAATGTGCCACCAAGTCTCATGTTGAACTCGCCGGTTGCTCGCCTTGTCAAGAGCGATTCAAGTGTCATGCCTAGACTGGAATGAGCCTGAATTCCATCGCAGCTGTCCAGCGAATCGCACCCGCCAGTTCCATCGCAAATTTGCATCCGGCAGCCGTTGCATGAGCTGGTGCCATGAAGGCGTTGGCCAAAGCTGAGCATGTCTGTCAGAACACAGTTTGGCGACGCGGGGGTGAATGGAACAGGAATTCCATCACTGCCATGTCGCACCTCCGCAAAATAGAAGCCGGCTTTAGCTGGTTGGGTTCCCGTCTCAAAGTCACCCGACTGAACAGCGTTTGCCAACAGGTTGGCGTCGAATACAACTTCGCACTCTCGGGTACCGGTAACAAAGTATCCCTCAGTGGACGATTTTCTGTAGCCGGTGAGTACCCTGATCTGAGCTAATTTGCCTTTTACAAATAGCAACTCGAATTGGTCTTCGTAATTTGCCTTCGCTCTCGCGATCGCACCGATGACACTTTCGAGATCAGGATCACCCAGCTGATTTTGAATCGTCTCGCGTCCCATGCCATGGGTCAATTGAACCACAGGCTTTTGGTTTGGTGTTTGACCGATCATTCTCTCTGCGTTGCTAGTCGTGGCAAGCGTTAGCAGAGCGATAGCGGACGAATGAAGCAGAATGACGTTAGAACGATTCATCATTTCACTTCCACGCTGAGCAAATCGGACGAAATATGCTCGACGACTGGCTCTCTTAGGACTGGTGGTTCCTGTTCGCCTGTTCCTCTCCATGGTGGCTGAGCCGTTTCATCCCAGTCATGGGTTGGTGCTTGTGGCACCGCGGCAATTTCATCGGCAACGATCGAGCTCCGTTCTAGGAATGCCTGCGATTTGACCGAAGGATGATCTGAAAGTGCTTTGAGTCGCTGCTCGCTTTTGTATTGACCTTCCATTGGTGTAGTGATCACATGAGGCGTAACAAGTAGAATCAACTCAGTTTTGGTATTCTCGTCGATGTACTGACGAAACAATTTACCCAAGAATGGCATCCGGCTCAGTCCAGGGATAAAGCGTTCACGGACTGCAGTGGAATCTGTCACCAGTCCGCCAACAGCAATGGTCAATCCATCCTGGGCCACAACGGTGCCCTGCATGTTTGAAGATCGAACCGAGTCGATTGGAAATTCAGTGACTTGATTCCCATCAGAAACTGGCAGCGGTTGACTGTTATCGAGCACCTCGCGTTGATCCTGAGCAATCGACAGCGTGACACTTCGGTCTGCATTAATTTTGGGCAGGATGATAAGCGAAGTACCGATGTCGCGAACCTCTGTTTGTGGTTCAATTACCGAGGTGGTCGCACCGTTGGCCGGCGTCACGACTCCGGATCGAATGCCGGTTACCAAAACCCGCTCCTCACCGACAAAAATACGTGCCGGTCGATTATTGCTGGACAACAAAACAGGCGATGCAATCGAGGTGACCAAGTTGTTTTCCTGAAGAACTTCAAGCCGTGCACGAAGGTTGTCATTCAGAAATTGGTAGAGGAAAGCACCACTACCAGTGAGTTCTGGACTATCCACGAGGCCAATGATATTTTCGGCTGCAGTCTGTGACGCGTTCACAAAAGGGTTGCGGGTCGTTTGCTCAGCTGCACTGGGGCCTTGTGGTCCAGTGTTGTATTGAAGGTCCAGTATTGA
Source organism: Planctomycetota bacterium (assembly GCA_036148415.1). Taxonomy (GTDB): domain Bacteria; phylum Planctomycetota; class Planctomycetia; order Pirellulales; family Pirellulaceae; genus Rubripirellula. The sequence goes on along the minus strand of JAYYHM010000297.1, from coordinate 2,034 downwards.
CCGGAAGTTGTCTGTCAGTTGCACGCGAAGAATCTTCATCTCCAGCAGCACTTCTGGTGTTGGGCGATCAAGGTCCAAGATGAGTCTCTCTATACTCTTCATCGCATCTTGATCGCTCGTTCGCACAATAACCAAGCTATGTGTCTTGTTGTGTGAGACATAGATCAGGGGTTCACGTGAAGAAACCTCTTGTACATCTTGGCTGCCCACACCCTGAGTGCCATTTTCAAGCGTACGAGTGCGCTGCTGCAATGCGGAAACTTGATCACTGGTCATCGGGTCGCCAGGAAGCTGATCCGATTCAAGCAGAGCGGATGCTGTGAGTGCATTTCTGCCACCGATTCCATTTTGGCCGAATCCACCCATGCCGCCGAATCCACCCATGCCGCCGAATCCACCCATGCCTCCGCCGAAGCCACCCATGCCGCCGAATCCACCCATGCCTCCGCCGAATCCACCCATGCCTCCGCCGAATCCACCCATCATGCCTCCGCCGAATCCTCCACCAAAGCCTCCGCCGAATCCTCCGCCACCAAAGCCTCCTGTGTTCCCACCAAAGCCACCTTGGCCACCAAAGCCACCCATCCCACCAATCATCCCGGTGGTTCCGATAAGAATGTCATCGTCAAACGGCTGAAGTGAGAGAATGACCCGCTGGCCGTAGAGGCTGCGAATGGTCTGCGCGATGGAAAGCGCGTTCGGATGTAGAAGAGTAAACACACGCGTGACATCATCTCGGAAAACAACCAGGTCATCTTGGAATTGTTCCGTCGTCATTAAGCGAATGGTCCCGGTGGACTCTTCCTCGCGATACCACAAGCCGCTTATTTTGGCCATGATTTCGATCGCATCGATGATCCTTACGTTGCGTAACGTCAGAGTAACAGACTTTTCTGCAGCTTCCTGAGTCGCAACGATGTTAAGACCAGAGGACTCGCTGAGAAGATTGATTACCTCTCGTACCGTCCGGCCATCGGTCTGAAAGGTCTCAACGACCTTGTTTTTTTGATCGTTGCTATCTGCCCTTGCGGTTGATTGGCCGCTGAGAATGAGATTCCAAGCTATCAATCCAAGAAGCATTGTCGCGGGTCGCGATAAGCGTTTCGTGAGCCCAAGAGTTTGGGAAATAGTTTTAGCGAACATCATGTCTCGCCCTTTAATTTTATCATCAGCCTGCCGGAGCCACGCTTGTCAGTGGCCGACTCGGGATTCAGGTTTTCGACAGAGTGAGATTCGCTAGCAGTTGACCCTTCCGATAAAGGATCATGGTGCTCAATCGACTCATTTTCGCCAGTTAGTGCCTCGTGTAGCGAGACGCTAATCACACCCTTTTCCCTGTTGCCAAGCACATGAGTGATGTGTGCTTGTCGATCGTCTGAAACACGTTGAATCAGGTCCTTGGAAGGATTTTCCAGAAACCAAGAGGCATCCATTTTTAGCTTGGATGATTCCGTGTTGACCTGTATCGGCCCTTCACGCCATAGGACGGAGCATCCACTGCTCCAGGTTGCCGTGAAGATGAGGGTAAGAGCGTAAACTTTCGGAATTCGGTGACCGATCATTGGTTCCATGAAATCAAAAAGCCTTGACTCACCTGTCAGAACCAGCTTTTAAACTTTCGGCCTAACCTCGCGACGTTGCTGGGGCCCGCGATGCCAAGATCTGAGATTGCGGTGACAGAAAGTATGCTAACCGTCTCATCGATCCATATGACGGTTGGAGATTAACGATTGTAGTGATTTTTGGAACGAAAAATCCGGTTATCCCGAGGTACCGATGATCCACTTCACTTTGACAGTTCAATCTTCATCGTCTTGAGATCCAGTGGACACCTTTGAGGATGGCTCAGGTGCCGCGGGGCGAAATGCTAGCAGTTGAACCGCATCCAATTCTTGGATGTTGATCTCGATGGTCCCGTCTTCGAGAAAGCTAGGGTCTGCACTTAAAATCTCATTATTAGCGAGCACAAGCCGGAACGGACGGCCATCAACGATTCGGTAGGTTCGCCCATCGGCTGAAACATCGGCTTGCTTT
>JAYYHM010000296.1:0-4416 GCA_036148415.1 Planctomycetota bacterium | reverse complement strand
ATAGACGCCTCAGGACCGTTAGAGCTTCCCTAGTGTAAGGCTTTTCCCCACAAACCGTTTCAAACGCGAATCTTTTTGCACCTTTCCCCCCAGCAGCAGGTGTGATTTGGGAGCTAACGGCGATACATTATCGCCCGACGTGAATCACTGCAGCTAACTCGCTGAGCCACTGCGTTGATTCGGTTTACCACCGATCTTTCCAGAAATGAAAGCCTCACGATGTGCTTGCTGGCCGTTCAGTACCGCTTGGTCCCCGAAAGCCCCATCTTGGTCGCCGCGAATCGGGAGGAGTACTTCGACCGTCCCAGTCTTCCTCCATCCATTCAGTCGGGTAAGCCTCGAGTTCTAGGTGGTATGGACCAGAAGGGAGGAGGTACATGGTTGGGTGTAAACCAGAATGGTCTATTTGTTGGTCTTTGCAATCGAGCAACGACGGTACCGCTATTTGGACAACGTTCTCGCGGCCTACTCGCTCTTGATCTTCTTCGTTGCTCATCCGCCAATCGAGCTTTAGAGAAAGCAGAAGCTGAATTCGCGAAAACGCGATATGACGGGTGTAACATCATTCTCGCCGACGCAGAAAATGGCTACGCCATTCACGCGGATGAGCGTCAAGAGGTGGTGGAGTTGCGAGATGGGTTGAATATTATTGGTGCAAGAAACCTGAATGATCCTGAGGATCAGCGAGTTCAAATGGCCCGCCGTCTATTGACACTTCAGACACTCGATTCGCCAGTTAAATTCTTGGCTGTAGCCAGCAAAGTTTTCGCTCGTTCTCCCGTCGGGCCTGGACGCCCGAGCATGGTGGTTCGCAACGGCGACTATGGCACCGTGAGCAGTACGCTGATCGCACTCGGGGTAAAACCTCGCGATGCAATCTATCAATTTAGTAATGGTGCTCCCGATCAAGTGAAGTATGAGGATTTCTCTCCCATGCTTCGAGATATCCTTTCGCGTGGGCTTCGTGAAGCTCGGTCGAAAGCCAAGGCACAGGGTTAGCCCGATTTGATAAGTGAGAAGCGTTGGGCTCATCCAAAGATAAGGGAAGCTCAGCCTGGGGCTGGTCGAACGAGAGGGTTGTTTTTGCACCCAGTTACGCTGTGAACTACAGCGATCCAGCACCATCACTCCAGTTCCAGTTACTCGCGGGGTTCAATTCCTACTTCAGTTAGGGCAATCTGCTGCCGATAACCCATCTGGGGGATGCTGCTGCGAGATGCCGTTAGCTCCGGAGCAGTAGGATCACTGACCCTAAGCTTTACGGTCTAAGGCAGGGCAATGAAGTGTTCACTAAGGCTGCTATCTGTTGTTCGGATCAGTAGCACTTTGAGAAGCTTGATTCTGTTAATTTGGATTTGCCGAGTTCATGATGGATGCAATAAAAGATTCTCGCTGCTTGGTTACCGGTGGAGCAGGATTTATAGGCTCTCACCTAACTCATGCTCTTTTGGAAGCGGGAGCGAGAGTTCGCGTTTTGGATAATCTCAGTACGGGTTTTTCTGCGAACCTATCTGCCTTTGAAGGGAGCAGCCTTGAGGTTTTAGAGGGCGATGCCTCACATCGTGAGACGGTGGAGTGGGCGATGGAGGGCATTGATTATGTTTTCCATCAGGCTGCGATGGCCAGTGTTCCTCGGAGTATCCGAGAGCCAGCTCTTTGCCATGCATGGTGTACCACGAGCACCGTTGAATTACTTCATGCAGCATCCAAAGCGGGGGTGAAACGGCTGGTACTGGCTTCGACGAGTGCGGCTTACGGAGATTCACCTTTCGTTTCAAAACGCGAGACTGACGCCGTTGCACCCCTCTCTCCATACGCTGCAGCCAAGTTGGCTGCCGAGGCTTATTGCAGGGCATTCGTCACAAGCTTTTCGATGGAAACGGTCATCCTGCGTTATTTCAATGTTTTCGGTCCACGGCAAGATCCTCAGAGCGAATACAGTGCAGTGATACCGCGGTTCGTCTCCATGATTCTTTCGGGAAACCAACCGATTATCTACGGAGATGGAGAGCAATCTCGCGATTTCGTTTACGTGGGAGATGTTGCCAGTGCCAACCTATTGGCGGCAACCACACAGGGGATTTCTGGGCGTACCTTCAATATAGGTCGTGGGGAGCGAACCTCATTGTTGGAGTTACTGACCAAGCTGAGTGAAATACTCGGCAAGCCAATCACACCGATCCATGAGCCCGCAAGAGTGGGTGACATCCGTGATTCACTTGCTGACATCAATCAAGCTCGATCGATCCTCGGTTTCGAACCGAAGGTCTCGATCTATGAGGGACTTGCTCAAAGTGTGGATTACTACCGCTCTGTCGCGTGAGGAGATGATTCCACGCGTCAATCGTGATGGTAAAAGGCGATAACAATAGGATCCCCTTTCTTATTGCACGATTGTTCCACTGACTCAGGTAAATCACTCAAGAGACTCCAGAGTCACTTCTTCGGGCAGAGGGGAATTCTCCTTACCGTCTCGATAATACGTCCGGATTGGAGCGGGCAGAGGGTTAATGGCGAGCTGGTCTTGCAGGAAGCCGCGATTCTTGGCTTCTCTCAGCAAGTTGATGACATCCCCATAGCCGCCACCCACCTGGACAATGCCAGCGATCACGTCATCAGGTGAGTTGGAGACCACAACTCGTCTATCCTGTTCACCGACTTCAAAACGGCTGACCCTGAGAAGCTCGTCAGGATGTTTCGGGTCGGGTTTGATCATGATACCGCCAGGTAACATGAGGAAAGGAGAAATTTTGATAGGATGTACTTCTCCCAAAAGCACGACTTCGGGTTCTTCTTGAAGGGATACTGCAATGGCGGGTGTGGTTTGGGAAGGAAGTTGGTAGAGAGTCATAGGTCCGAGTGGACTGCCGCCGAGAACAGCTTTGCCATCGAGTCTCCGACGGATCGAGCAGAATGCTCCGTATCGTGTTTCTAAGCTCCGCTCATGTGTGAGACGCCTCAACGCATCGATCGCTAGCTGCTGCTCCAATCCCTGAAGGGCGATCAATGATGGATATCGGAAAGCTGCCGTATCCCGAGCTGCGGCTTCTAGTGGTTCAATCGACTCAACTCGATCGAGGTAGGCGAGCGCTTCAGCCGCATAGAATCGGAGTTCCGGGTTACTGGATTCCAGACCCTCGAGCAGCGTGGGTACCGCGCTTTCTCCTAAAGCCTCAAGTTGCAGTGCCGCATCCGCAGCGGTTTCAGGCGCGCGTAGACGCTGAGCGAGATCTGCGAGTCGCTCTTGTCGGTCACTCATCTCTGCTTTGACCCCGATGGCGTGAATGACCTGCATCATGCGGGGCACATTATCTCGATACCTCGGGTGAACTTCAATTTCGATAAAATCATCTTCGATAGCGGTCGCGATTCCACGTCGAGTCGTTCCGTCGAAGAAGAAGAGACGCCGGTTAACGGCATCTGCAATGGCTTTGGATAATTTGGCGTGTTGATATGCTGGACGAAGAATTAAGCCAAGTTTGCGAGTGACTTGGACCCGACCTCCAGCTAAAACTCGGCCTTCATTTTTTAGCGTTTCATCTGCATTGGGCTCGTGGTCTGCTCGTGTGAGAATGGATCCCTGGCCGATGGCCAAGACGTCGCTTTGCCGCACGACATTCTGCAACATTCTCTGCTCTCGTAAGCGAGTATCCAGAAGCCAGCCGTGGTGTAGATCTGAGACACGGCTTTCTTTCGGGGCAATCACACGAATATCGATTGGGTCCCCACGCTTGGCACCTGGAGGGATCAGGGCCACCACACGGACCAATGCCGTATCGTCTTGCTCGAGCCATTGGTTGGGAGAAATCACCTCGTGGCGTTTCATCTCTTCAAGTAGTTGATCTCGGAAAGCTGAGGGATCGGGTGGGCCACCGGTCCCCGCTAAAGCGTTGACAGCGCCAACCCCTTCGATTCTCAGCGGTCTTAAACCCTGCATGACCGTGCCGTCACGAATGAGTTCGGGTGGCGCCGGCGCCCGCATTAAATCGCGAAGTTTTGCTTCATTCTCTGCTTCCTCGTATCTCTCGGGGAATAACGAACTGCATCCACTTGCCAATAAAAGTGCTAGGACAAGCCCTGAAAGGCAAAAGGTAATTCTCAACAGTGAGTTGGCGGAGGGTGTTGGAGGCGTGCTCATGGGTGCAGTAGACGTCCTGTCAGGTTGCAATTTTCCGACTTGCAATAACGTTTGCCCATCAAATGACTTTCAATTGATGGTGTATCTCGTGCAAATTCATGCTTCGTTAGCAGGTTTTCGGATCAAAAACGTTCTTTTCCGATCCAATTTCGTGTCGGAGCATGGTGTTGCCACTCCTCCACGCAAATAAAAATGGATCTCATTCGGCGTTGAAATGCTCGTTCACTACCCTCTAAGTAGCGGCTTCACTGGGTCGGTAGCAAGGTCAAGGGAGTCGC
>JAYYHM010000295.1:0-6855 GCA_036148415.1 Planctomycetota bacterium | reverse complement strand
CGAGTCGTTACCTCGCTGGGCGTTATCATGCATTTGGCGACGAGATGGATTCCCAATTTGGAACGATGTCAAGCTACTCGCTGATGAAGGAAAAGAGTACGGTTACAGCATTCAGGATGCGAAAAATTTCATTCATTACCTTACCGCTGAACTTGGTGTAAAGTCGGAGATGACTTTTCCAGTCTACGAGGACACATTCCATTATCTCTGGCGCGAAGATCGTCTTCCCGTTGATATTGATCCTCTCAATCCCGACCTAGATGATCCCAATGAGCGATCCATGCTGGTGAGAACGTTCACCACAGGGTTGGGTAGACCGGTTGGATTTGTCCTTCCTATCAGAAGAGCTTGGTGGCAAGCGCAACCTGGATGGATTGCCGGGCGTTGGCCAGTTCGTAGTGGTAGTGTGTACTTAGTCCCCGGAGATTCTCCCATTGGCCTTCGGCTACCGATGGACAGTCTGCCCAGCGGCACGCGAAGTGAGATAGAGGAAAGTACAACGCCCCTTGATCCATCGGTGCGTCGCGTACCATTCGAGAAACCGCATTTGGAAGGGGACACCCCAATTCGGCACGAGGCTTCCGGCGTAGGGAAACCTCAAGCGGGAGAATCGATTGACGCTTTCTCGGACCAACAGTCCTTTCAACTCAACTCCCAAGTGCTTGATGAAGGAATTCCGAGGGAAACAGCTCCTGAGACACCCCAGGTTCGTACCGCGTTGTGCGTCGAATGTCGTCACGGGCGTTTGCATGTTTTCATGCCGCCGACACAGAGAGCCGAAGATTACCTCGAGCTGGTTCAATCCGTTGAAAAAACCTGTAAAGCATTGGGTAAGTCGGTGATCATCGAGGGGTATTTACCGCCACCGGACGATCGATTGGAACTCTTCAAGGTTACGCCGGACCCTGGCGTGATTGAGGTCAATACACACCCAGCGGGCTCTTGGAGCGACTTGGTGGAGCAGACTGAGGCCCTTTACGCGGAGGCTCGGAAATGTGGGTTGGGTACAAGTAAGTTTGATCTGGATGGTCGTCACACAGGAACTGGGGGTGGTAGTCATGTCGTCCTCGGGGGGCGGATGCCTTTGGACAGCCCCTTCTTGAGAAGACCGGACCTCCTGGCCAGTATCATTACATTCTGGAATAACCACCCATCTTTGTCGTATCTTTTCAGTGGTAGATTTATCGGTCCGACCAGCCAGGCCCCGCGTTTGGATGAAAGCCGCGCGGATGCGATCTATGAAATGGAAATAGCGATGGCTCAGCTCCCCAAATCTGAGGAAACAGCACCGCCCTGGCTTGTCGATCGCTTATTCCGAGACCTATTGACTGATCTGACGGGGAACACACATCGCGCTGAGATTTGTATCGACAAGCTGTACAGTCCTGATAGCAGCACCGGCCGTCTTGGATTGGTTGAGTTTAGGGGATTTGAGATGCCCGCGCACCCGCAAATGAATCTCGCACAGCAACTCTTGCTACGCGCCGCGGTGGCAAGGTTCTGGCAGCAACCCTGTTTCAAACAGAGATTGTCCGATTGGCAGGGCGTCCTACATGATCGCTTCATGCTGCCCTTCTTTGTTTGGGAAGATTTCGCGGAAGTCATTCAATCATTGTCATGTGAGGAGTTTCAATTAGATAAGACCTGGTATTTGCCGCATTTCAACGCACGTTTCCCAGAGATTGGGGAGGTCTCTCGCGGTGGTGTGCGCGTGAAGCTTAGATCAGCGATTGAACCCTGGTACGTAATGGGAGAGGATCCAGGAGGTGGAGGCACGGTGCGTTTTGTGGATTCCTCTCTTGAGCGAATCGAGATCCTTGTCGAGGAATTCGACGTAGGCAGGCATCAGATATGGTGTAATGGGGTTTCGATACCCATGCATCCCACAGGTACTCCTGGCCGTAGCGTAGCAGGTGTTCGTTATCGGGCTTGGCAGCCCCCGCGGTGCTTGCACCCGACCATCCCCGTGCATGCACCCCTGAAGGTGGAGGTAATCGATGTTCCCAATGCCCTTTCCTTCGGTGGATGTACTTATCATGTGACGGATCCGGGAGGCCGTGCTACCGAGCGTTTCCCCGTAAATGCTAATGAAGCGGAGGCGAGGAGAGCGTCGAGGTTCGAAGAACTGGGTGGAACCGGAGGCCGAGTTTTCATCAAACCACCGGCAGATTACTCTCGGAAAGGCCGGTATCCAATCACCACGGACTTGAGACGCTTCAGTCCTAACACTGAAGGCGATACAATTCGATGACGATAAAGCAAAATATCTCGGGCTTCTAGAAGTACAGTCGCCCACACCGCTTCATTGAAATGCATCACTGAAGAGCTAGACATTGGATGTAATGGATACCCGAACCAGTCCTTTTGTTGACTACCAGCGGGGGTCGGCGAATCCAGATGAATTTCTAACGGAAAATGGAGACGTCCAAGACAAGTGGAAATCTGTGTCTAGAGCCTTCGGGCAAATGGGCGTAAGCGGGATAGCTGCAAGGGACGATGAGGCTCGTAAGCTCGTGCGTGTAAGCACAGCCAACTTTCAGCTTCCACGAAAAGTAGGTGATCAGGTCAGGCCGTGGCAACTTTCCATTATGCCACTGATTATTGACGAGTCTGAGTGGAAGCAAGTCAGTGCTGGCTTAGCCCAGCGTGTGAGGGTCCTTGAACGGGTGTTAGGCGATATCTTGGGGGAGCAACACCTGCTCAGGGAGGGTATCCTGCCTTCTCAGCTTCTCTTCGCAAACCCTCTCTATTTTCGGGCCTTTCGAGATCTACCTTTTCGATCCTGTAGACTTAATCTGACTGCCACGGATCTCGCTCGTGATGCCAACGGTTCTTGGTACGTCACCGGTGATCGCACACGGGCTCCGAGTGGACTCGGTTTCGCTTTGGAAAACCGTATCATCACAGGGCAGGTTCTTCCGCGTATTTTTCGTGATAGTAACGTAATCCGGCTTGCTTCCTTTTTTTCAGAATATCAGGGCGGTCTTGAACGCCTTGCGAATGGGAAAACGGACCATCACGGTGTTGGCATTCTGACTGCGAGTGAAAACAGTTACCGATTTGTTGAGGACGCCTATCTTGCTCGTTATCTAGGGTTCACGCTTGTTCAAGGTCGCGATCTTGCTGTTCGTGGGAATCAGGTTTATCTCAAGACACTTGGAGGTTTATCAAGAATTCATGTCTTGCAGCGAAATATCTCGGATCATCATTGCGATCCCATAGAGCTGGATGCGAATTCAACGGTAGGAACTGCCGGGCTTCTCGGAGCGGTTCGAACCGGTGCTGTCACTCTCACCAATAGCTTAGGCAGCATCCTTGCACAAATGCCGGCTTTGCTGCCCTACCTGCCAGCTGCGTGCAGGTATTTTTTTAACGAAGAGATGGCTTTGCCAACTTTGGACACCTATTGGTGTGGCGATGCCTCCCAACGCGGTTATGTTTTAGCTAATCTGGACCAACTTCTCCTACGCAATGCTTTCTCGATAGCAGGAACCGCGCCGCTTGATCCTTTGTTATTGAGTAAATCAGAAAAAGAGGATTTGTCAAATCAGATCCTTTCCGAGCCAGAACGTTTCGTCGCACAGGGGAGGCAGGACCACAGTACGACGCCCGTTTGGTCCAATGGTGGGTTGAAACCATGGAAGGTCGCCCTGCGAACGTTTCAATTGCAGAAAGACGGAGCAATCTCCGTTCTGCCAGGTGGACTAGCGAGAGTTGCCCCCGATGGGGAAACACTGGGCTATAGTCCTCAATCGGGACGACTAGGTCAGGATTGCTGGGTCTTGACTCCGACAAAGGAATTGAATCCCGTCACGCTGCTGCCATCTCCCAATGCCAAGCTCAAAATTCGACGTACGGGCTCAGAACTACCAAGCCGAGTCGCCGAGAACTTTTTCTGGCTTGGTCGGCATGTGGAGCGAACGGAAGCGATCGCTAGATTGATGCGTACCCTGATTCAGCGTCTCACGTCTGAAACATTCCTTGACGGCCAGAGTGACATACCGAGACTCACCGCTTCACTTGCTGCCGTAGGTCAGATTGAAGCAGATGATGCAATTGAAGAGTTCAAGGGGAGCAGGCATAGCCTAGAGACGACGCTGATTCAATCCATTTATCATCAGCCGCAACCCTATGGTGTGCATGCGAGTATTGAGCAGATGTTGGAGAAGGCCATTGCAACACGCGATCGACTTTCCCCGGATGCCTATCAGGCGATCACCCGTATCGGAGACCTACTGGTGAGACAGGGGCCTGATGAGATAGAACTTTCGGTCTTGCTTGACCAGATGAATGAACTCGTTTCATCACTACTCACTTTTGCTGGACTCACCGCAGAGACGCTTACAAGGACGTTGGGTTGGAGATTGCTGCAACTGGGTAGACGTATTGAAAGGAGTTTCCAGACCTGCGAGATTTTGGCGGCTACGTTAGCTTATCCCGTTGAAAGTGAACCTCCAGTGTTGGAGTCTGTAATGCGTGCGTGTGATAGCATCATGACTTATCGATCTCGTTACATGCTCCAGTTCGAAGTTGCTCCCACGCTTGATCTGCTCGTTTTCGATCGAACCAATCCACGATCCTTGGCTTTTCAGTTTGATGATATTTCTGAATTGCTGGATCAACTTGCTCATGCTGCTGATGAAGGAAGGCGGGGTCTCGATCAGCAGATTGCAGAAAGCTTGAAAGAAAGTATCGCATGTTCTGTACCCAGTCAATTGACATTGGTAAATGATGCAGGGTGCAGGAGCAATCTATGGCAAATGCTACAGTTTTTTATAGAGAATCTCCCAAAGCTATCGGACACAATCTCCTCAAGGTATTTGATTCACACGAACCTCGAGAGAAGGATCACTGCGTGATACTCGACGTTTTGGTCGGTGAATCGTTGCTTTGGAGGAGATCTTGAAAACCCCGTGTTTCATCCGTTAAGGATCTAAATGTCAGGCAACGCAAATTACAAGATCAACCATCAAACCACCTATCTGTATTCCGAGCCCGTTGCTTTGTGTCAGAACCAAGTCCGTATGCTCCCTCGTGATATTGATTGCTCCTGGGTGACTGTGCAAGTAGGTAATACGGGAATCAGTGTCCATCCATCTCCTGATAGTTTTGTGAATTTCACGGACTATTTTGGAAATGAGGTATACGCTTTCTCGATTGAGTCATCGCACGAAGAACTCATTGTGGACGTGACCAGCCAGGTCGAAGTGTCGCAATCGCATAAAGATTTAGGACAGGTTCGCGAACCTTGGGATGAGCTCGTAAAGCGATTGATCAAGAGGGCTGTTCCGGGTTGGCTCGAGATCGTGGAATTTTCAGGTGACTCGAATCGCGTCAAAGCGAGCCAGCAATTTGCAGAGTATGCACGTCACTCGTTTACTCCGCAGAGGTCGATTTGGGATGCTGCTTTGGAATTAAACCAGAGAATTACCGACGATTTCCGTTACGATCCACAAGCGACCTCGGTGGACACCACCCCTGAGCAAGCGTTTGAATTGGGTGCTGGCGTTTGTCAGGATTTCGCCCATATTTTGATTGCGAGCCTCCGTTCCATCGGCGTACCAGCTCGGTATGTGAGCGGGTATTTGAGAACAGAGCCACCTCCCGGCAAAGAAAAACTGATTGGCGTGGATCAGTCTCATGCTTGGGTGGGGATTTATTGTGGACCTGAGCTTGGGTGGGTCGATTTTGATCCTACGAATCGGTGCGCAACCGGTTCGGATCATATCCCTATCTGTTTCGGTCGGGATTACTCGGATGTTGTCCCTATGCAGGGAGTAGTGACCGGTGGAGGCAGACACAGTTTATCCGTGAATGTGAGTGTCGAAGAGTTGAATTAGACTGAGAGAGTTCCTTTCAGCGGTTATGCATCGATTGACTGGAGATTCATCTTGAGAAATCCTAACCGTCTAAGTCGTCCACGAGCCTCAAGGCAACCTTGGTGACTCGGTCTCCTCCCAGCTAGATCGAATCGCAGGTCGCTCTGAGAGACCTAATCTCACTACACAATCCAATATTATGTTAGGTAGGTGCTACTGGAGAGCGGCAGGCAATATCAGGTCGGCCTACTGACATTCTCATCCGGCCGCGGATAGGCCGGACTTCAAAGGTTTTCTTGTGGCTTTCGAGTACATCTACGGATCCGGAAATCGTCTTGAGTAAGCTTATTGTTTGTAGGACACCTGGCTTCCGGCCCTCGAACGTCAACCGAGGGATGCCTTAATTTTCGGGAGGTCCACGTAGCTTCCCTTTCCAGTTCCTCATGTCATCAGTGGTTCCGACCATCCCCTCGTCGTTGGTGATTCCTTCAACAACCAAAGGCATCAAGGGTTCTGGCTTTTCACGCATCGCCCAAGCCATTGCACGAAATAGGATGATTCGTAGTTCAGGATCATAATAACTAAAGGTGTTATGTCCCAAGGTGGTACCGAAGACGCGTCCTTGGCCCGGTTCGAATGTCCAGAACATGGGCGAGGCTGTGGCGGAGAGCATCGATTTGGGGACTCGTGCCGTGCTGTTCTTGTCGGGGCCTGTGCGAACGGATCCGAGAACCGTGACTCCATCGTTTCGATTGAGATCCCAGTAGAATTCATCCATGATCAAAATCCTTTTTGGGAATCCTTTGAAGATCGGATGTTCGTTCTTGATGCTAATCTCTTCAAAGATAGCGCCCCATTTTGAGTTGCCCTCATCCCATGACATACCAAGGCATTGTGCGAGCTTCTTTCCCTCGGTGGCGGGTCGAATAATCGCGGTTTCGTGGAGTGCAACTAATCCGCCTCCCTCCTCAAGGTAGGATCGCAGCGAGAGGTATTGACGGTCCGAAAGATCGGGGAGATGGAGATACATCACAAC